>CANRBU010000033.1 GCA_947628925.1 uncultured Clostridia bacterium
TTAGGTATATCTAGTTTTGGTGGTATATTTTTATATATATTTACTTTTTCTTTAAAAACATCTTTAAATTGTAACATTTTTGCCAAATCCTTTCTTTTTAACTTCAATCACATTATATTATAACAATATTCTAAAGTCAATAAATGTTGATAATTATATTTTAATGTAAATAAGGCATTGCCTTTTTTGAATATTTTTGATATACTAGAGGCACATACATGAAAGGAAGATGTTGAAATGGAAAAAAACGCAATTACCATAATAGTACCTTGCTATAATGTCGAAAAATGTGTAGAAAAAGCTATAAATTCTTTATTAAAACAAACATATAAAAATTTACAAATTATTGCAATAGATGATTGTTCAACAGACAATACACATTTTGTTTTAAAACAATTGCAAAATCAAAATAAATCAAAAATAGAAATTTATAATAATAAAGAAAACATGGGACTTGCATATACGCGAAACAGAGGCATTGAATTAGCTACGACTCAATATGTAGGCTTTCTAGATGCTGATGATTATATAGATAATAATTATTACGAGGAATTAATGAAAAATATTATACAAGAAAATGCAGATATTGCAATTAGTGATATTTTACTTGTAAATGAAGGAGGTATGCCGATTAATGCAATACAACCAGGGATAAACACACGGAGTAAAAGATATAAAAGAAGCAGTATTAGATACAGATTCATCTGCATCTGCTTGTAATAAAATATTTAGAAAAGATGTAATTGAAAAATTTCCATTTTTAGAAGGAAAACAAAATGAAGATATTGCATCTGTTATTCCAGCTATAGTACATTCAAAGAAAATTGCTTATACTAACAATGTAAAATACTACTATGTTCAAAGATATGATTCAATTCAAAATTCTAACTTTTCAGAAAAAAGATTTGATATTTTTGACTCAGTAAAAGTTGCGTTAGAAAGAATAGAAAATGTAGAAAATTATAAAAAATATAGAACTTTAATTTTATATCATCAAATTCTAATGTTATATGCTTTTGTAATTCTTCCAATGAAGGGGTTTAGAAAAAGACAAAAATATATTAGCTTATTTATAAAAAAACAAGAAGAATTGCAAATTGCAAAAGATAAAGAATGTATTAAAAAATTTTTAAAAGGAAAAAATAAGCTAGGCAAAATATATTGGTATTTAGCCATAAAACTCTTAAGTTTACAATCTGCAACCATAATTAACAGCCTAACTTCTTTAAGTAGATTATTTACAGGGAAAAATGTTATAAGCAGACAAATTACATTTTTAGATTTGTTAAAAGAGGCAAAAAAGCAAAACAACAAGAAAAAATCAAAAATTTCTATAACTGCTGTTGTTCCAAATTACAATTATAGTGATTTTTTATTACAGAGGGTTTATAGTATTTTATACCAGACTGAAAAAATAAGTGAATTAATTATATTAGATGATTGTTCAACAGATAATAGTAGAAAAACAATTGATGAGATAGTTCAAAAATTAGAACCTTATATAAATATTAGAAAAATATATAATGAAACTAACTCAGGTACAGCTTTTAAACAATGGCAAAAAGGAATTAATGCAGCAAAAAGTGATTATGTTTGGATTGCAGAAGCAGATGACTATTGTGATAAAAACATGCTAAAAAAACTAGTTAAATGTATAAAAAAAGATAAAAAAATATCAATAGCATATGTAGATACAGCTTTTATAGATTCAAAAGGAAAAATCATTTTAAAATCTATTAAACCAGAAATAGATATTAGAAAAACAGGGCATTGGGACCATTCATATATTACAAGCGGAGAAGATGAATTGCAAAATTATACTTTCTTAAATTGTACAATTGCAAATGTTTCTTCTAGTTTAATAAAAAAAGGTAATTATGATTATATTTTTGAAACTGCTGGACAATATAAACAAGCAGGTGATTGGGTATTTTATGCAAATTTAATGAAAACAGGAGATGTTGCCTATATAAATAAAGCATATAACTACTATAGATTACATGGAAGCAATGTTTCAAGTACAATGGGAAAACAAGAACACCTAGATGAAATTAAAAAGATTCATAACAATATGAGGGAACTTACAGCAATTACAAATTGGCATGAAAAAGAATTTGCAAAAAGATATGAATTTTTAAAAGAAGCATGGAAATTAGATAAAACTGATTAACTACTATCTGCAGGCATAAAAACAGAAAGGAATACTTAAGTATGAATACATTTTTAAAAGAACATAAAAATCAAATTTTGGTTATTGGAATATTTGTAGTATTTGCAATATTTTTGCTATTCCAACATCAATTTTTATATTTATATCATGATGATTATGGATATGCATCATTAAGCTATATACAAGACTCACCACCAAATATTGAAGGAACTAATTTTTCTTTATCAGATATTCTTAATTTTTTAAACAAGCATTATTTTACATGGGGTGGTAGAGTTTTAGCATATTTTTTTGAAATTGCAATTTTACACTATTTAGGCTTAGGAGGTTTTAGAATTTTCCAAGCTATAATGATACTAGGAATTTTTATCATGATATATAAAATTATGAGCAAGATTTTAGATAGAAAAGTACCTAGTTGGATATTAGCACTTGTAACTGTGAGTTTATATGGAGTTACAGAAATATTGACTTTTCATATTAGCATATTTTGGATTTCCGCTTCAATTTCATATGTAATACCAATATTTTTCTTTTTACTTTTTGTATATTTATATTCATTCAGAAAAAAAGAGGAAAATGAGTCAACTTTTAAAAAGATATTTTATAATTCTATATTAGTGTTAAGTATGATTTTTGCAACATTTTCGCAAGAACAAATTGGTGTTGCAAGTTTAATGTATATTGCGACATGGACAGTATATCATTTTATAAAAGATAAAAAAATTAGCAAACTTGATATTTTATTTACAGTTGTAAGTTTAATATCTTTTGCAATATTAATGTTAGCACCTGGAAATGAAATTAGAAAACAAGACCCTACAAGTTTACCTTTTTATTCACAGCCTTTTCTAGAAAGAACAGCAAAAGGAATAGCAGAAACTATAGCTGGAAATTTTGGTAATGCAAATAGAATCTTTTCAGTTTTCTTCTTTGGTATAGCTCTTATAGCTGGGGCTAGAAATATACAAAAAAATATAGGGTTAAAAAGTTTAAATATTTTAAATTTAATATCTACATCAGGAATATTATTGATGTTTTTCACACAAGAAGAAGGCTATTTTAGCTATGCATATAATCTTTTTGATAACAATATATATAAAGTTATTATACTTGGAGTTACACTTTTGCAATTAGCATTAATTGCATATAGTATTACAATAAATTTATGGAATAGAAATAGAAAAGAATTTGCATTTTTGTTTTGGGGAGCAATTTTATCACAAGGGGCAATGGCTGTTGCACCATATTTTCCTTTACGCTCAACTATTATTTTTGAATACATTTTTTACTTAATAGGAATTGATGTAATTGCAGAAATATATGATAAAAACAAGATTATAGTTAGCTGCATTGTAATACCTTTTCTACTAGTATGTATCATCAACATGGCTAAAATTACAAAAGGATATTGGGAAAATGATGAAGTTAACTTGCAAAATCATATGACATTATTATCTGCAGAAGAAGAGATAGAAAAAGGAAATAAAGTTGATAAGATTGAATTAAATAAACTTCCAAATATTGAATGCTCAGCTGCTCAACCATATGAAGAAAATTTTGATTATATTTTGTGGTGGATAAAGGAGTATTATAATCTGCCTTACGAAATTGATATACAATACAACTAGTTGAAAAATAATTACAATTTTGGCGTCGTACGGTGGCGAACTACAAGAAAGGAATCACAGAAAAAAATGGAGAATTTAAAAGAAATTTTTGATAAATATAAAGATATAATATTTTATATAATTTTTGGAATACTTACTACAATTATAAATATTGGTTCTTTTTATATTATGAATTCAATTTTTCATTGGGAGGAGAATATCGCTAATATAATTGCTATTTCACTTGCTGTGCTTGTAGCATATATTACAAATAAAGATTTAGTTTTTCATTCTCAAGCTAATGGGATGCAAGAAAAGATTATTGAATTTTTAAAATTTATACTAGGCAGAATTTTTACAATGCTTGTTGAATATTTTGGATGTCTATTTTTATTTAAATATGCACCAATTCCTGCAATAATTAGTAAATGTGGAATGACTATTATAGTTATTATTTTAAACTTTTTTATAAGCAAATTTTTTGCCTTTAAGAAAAAAGACAAAGTGGAATAAGAGGGGGCATTTTTAGTGAAAAAAATATCAATCGTTATACCAATGTATTGCGAAGAAAAAGTTGTAAAAGAATGTTATTTAAGAATAAAAAATGTTTTAAGTAATTTACCAAATTATGAAACTGAAATAATTGTTATAGATGATGGAAGTAAAGATGCTACATTAGAGATTTTAGAAGAATTAGCAAAACAAGACATGTCATTAAAAGTTATATCTTTTTCTCGTAATTTTGGACATCAATCTGCTGTTACCTGTGGACTTGAATATGTAACAGGTGATGCAATTGTTATTATTGATGCAGATTTGCAAGATCCACCAGAATTAATAAAAGATATGCTTGACTTGTGGGAACAAGGATATGATGTTATTTATGGTAAGAGAAAAGTAAGAAAAGGAGAATCTGCTTTTAAGCTTTTTACAGCAAAAATGTTTTACCAAACTTTAAATGCACTATCAGATGTTGAAATTCCAAAAGATACAGGAGATTTTAGATTAGTAGATAGAAAAGTTGTAGATGCTATAAATCAATTACCTGAGCACAACAAATTTTTAAGGGGGCTATTTAGTTGGGTTGGATATAAACAAATTCCTATTGAATATGATAGACAAGCTCGTTTTGCAGGAACTACGAAATATCCACTTAAAAAAATGTTGAAATTAGCATCAGATGGGATAATCAGTTTTTCTACAAAACCTTTAAAAATAGTAGGAACATTAGGTATATTGTCAGTATTTGTATCATTTTTGTTACTTTTGTATGCAATTGCTTCATATATTTGGAAGCTAAATAATCTATCTGCTGGATGGACATCTATTATGGTAGCTATTACATTTTTTGCAGGGATACAATTATTATCAATTTGGATAATTGCAGAGTACATAGGAAGAATTTATGAAGAATCAAAGAGAAGACCACAGTTTATTGTTAATAAAAAAATTAATATAGATTAGATAAAGTTTTTGTGCAATGGAAAGGAAGTATTAATAAATGGAAAAATTATCAATTATTGTACCATGTTATAATGAAGAAGAAACAGTAGATTTGTTTTATAAAGAAGCAGAACGCGTTAAAGCACAAGATTTTCAAGAAATGGAATTTGAATATATTTTTGTAGATGATGGTTCTAAAGATAAAACATTAGAAAAGATTAAAAAACTTGCAAATGACAATGAACATGTAAGATTTATATCTTTTTCTCGTAATTTTGGAAAAGAAGCAGCAATTCTTGCAGGTCTAGATGAAGCAACAGGTGATTATATTACTTTAATGGATGCAGATTTACAAGATCCACCATCACTACTTAAAAAAATGTATGATATGATAAAACAAGAAGGATATGATTGCATTGCAACTAGGCGTATTACACGTAAAGGTGAACCACCAATTCGTAGCTTTTTTGCAAAATGTTTTTACAAATTGATTAACCATATTTCTGATGTTGAAATGATTGATGGTGCAAGAGATTTTAGATTAATGACAAGACAAATGGTTGAAAGCATTACATCAATGAGAGAATATAACCGCTTCTCAAAAGGTTTATTTAGTTTTGTAGGCTTTAAAACAAAATGGATTGAATACGAAAATGTAGAAAGAGTTGCAGGACAATCAAAGTGGTCATTTTGGAAATTATTTAAATATGCAATTGAAGGAATAACAGCTTTTTCAACAACACCATTAATACTTTCTTCATTTATAGGATTAATATTTTGTTTAGTTGCTTTCCTTTTAATATTGTTTATAATTGTAAAAACTTTAATATTTGGTGACCCTACAAGTGGATGGCCATCTATGGTATGCATTATAGTTTTTGTAAGTGGAATACAATTATTTTCTTTAGGAATTATAGGACAATATTTATCAAAAACATATTTAGAAGTAAAACATAGACCAACATATATTATTAAAGAGAAAAAATAAGTAAAAAAATGTTGTTTTTTCTTGGCTATAATGATATAATGAGGACGTTAAAATTGAGGTAAATGATTTTATGCATTAGAAAGGAATGAAGAAAAATGAAAATTTTAATTACAGGGGCAAATGGAATGCTTGCAAAATCAGTTATTAACAGAGTAAAAGATGGAAATGAACTTATATTAACAGATGTTGCAGATTTAGATATTACAAATCAAGAAGCAGTAATGAAATTTGTCGAAGAAAAACAACCAGAATACATAATTAATTGTGCAGCTTTTACAGCAGTTGATAAAGCAGAAGAAGTGTATGAGTTAGCAGATAAGATAAATGGAAATGGACCAGGAAATTTAGCAAAAGCTGCAAAAGCAGTTAATGCAACATTAATCCACATTAGTACAGACTATGTATTTGATGGTGACCTGGATGTTTCTAAAGCTTATGTTGAAGAAGATGCAGTTGGACCTGTTACTGTTTATGGAAAAACAAAATTGCATGGAGAAGAACAAGTTAAAAATAATACTGATAAATATTATATTTTTAGAACAGCTTGGCTTTATGGAGATGGAAATAATTTTGTCAGAACAATGTTAAAACTAGGAAAAGAAAATGGAAAAGTTTCAGTTGTTTCAGATCAACATGGAAGCCCTACATATGCAGAAGATTTAGCAAATATTATAGGAGAAGCAATAGAAAAGAAAATACCATATGGTCTATACCACTCAACAAACCAAGGATTTACAACATGGTATGGATTTACTCAAAAAATATTTGAATTAGCAGGAGTTAATTATGAAATTAATCCAGTTACTTCAGAAGAATTTGTTAGACCTGCAAAAAGACCAAAAAATTCAAAATTATGCAAAGATAAATTATTAGCACAAGGAATAAAAATTCCAACTTGGGAAGATGGCCTAAAAAGATATTTAGAAATAGAATTAAACTAAAAGAAAGAGGGATTATATGAAAAACAGAAAAGGTATTATATTAGCAGGTGGAAGTGGAACAAGATTATATCCATTAACACTTGCAATATCAAAACAAATTATGCCAGTATATGACAAACCTATGATTTATTATCCATTATCTGTACTTATGGAGGCAGATATAAGGGAAGTTCTAATAATATCAACACCTAGAGATATTTTAGTATTTCAAGATTTGTTAAAAGATGGAAGCCAATGGGGAATGCACTTTGAATATAAAGTGCAAGAAAAACCAAATGGTTTAGCTGAAGCCTTTATAATTGGAGAAGATTTTATAGGTGAAGATAATGTTGCAATGATATTAGGGGATAATATGTTTTATGGTTCACATTTGCCAGAACTATTACAAAGGGCAAATGAAAGAGAAAATGAATCAACAATATTTGGTTTTTATGTTAAAGATCCTAGAAGATATGGAGTTGTAGAAATTGCAGAAGATGGAAAAGCTATATCTATAGAAGAAAAACCAGAATTTCCAAAATCAAATTTTGCAGTACCAGGATTATATTTTTACACAAATGATGTTATAGACATTGCAAAAAATGTAAAGCCTTCTGCACGTGGAGAGATTGAAATAACTTCAATAAATGATGAATATATGAGAAAAGGTAAATTAACAGTTGAAAAATTAGGAAGAGGCATGGCTTGGTTTGATACTGGCACACATGATGCTTTACTTGAAACAGCAAGTTTTGTTCAAACTATAGAAAAACGTCAAGGAATACAAGTTTGTTGCCCAGAAGAAATCTCATATCGCAAGAACTGGATTAGTAAAGAAAAATTATTAGAAATTTCAAAACCATATATGAAAACAGAATATGGTCAATATTTAAAAAATTTAGCTGAAGGAAAAATTTAAAGGAGAAAAAAATGTTAGTAAGCAAATTGAAAAAAATATATAAATCAAACAGTTTTCCTTTTTTAGTATATATTTTCTTAATGATTTGCTTTCATTTCCTTATACAAAAAACAGGATTTGATGATATATTTTTTAGCAATGCTTGTAATGATACAAGTTTATGGGAATATTTGATAAACCGTTATCAAAATTGGACATCTCGTTTAGTTATTGAATCAGCAACTGTCATATCTTGTGGATTTTTACCTTTATTTGTATGGAAATGCATAGATATAGGGATGTACATTTTGTTACTTTATTCTATTTCAAAGTTAATCATCACGGAAAATAAAAGAAAACTAAATTTTGTGCTTGCAGGTAGTTTGCTTTGTATTCCTATATTTATATTAGCAGAAGCGGGATGGATATCTACAATAAATAATTATATATGGACTGCAGCAACAGCTCTTTATGCGATGATACCATTACGAAAAATTTATAACAATGAAAAAATTGGAATATTTCAGGCTATTACATATATATTGGCGATGGTGTATGCTAGTAACCATGAGCAAATGGCAGGGATTTTATTTATAGTATATGCATGTTTTACAGTGATTTATCTAAAAAATAAAAAGGTTAAACCAATAATATTGATATTAGATGCTATTATAATTATTAGTTTAATTGCAATTTTACTATGTCCAGGAAATTCAGTTAGAAAAGTACAGGAAATAACAAATACTTACCCAGAATATGCAAATATAGGGATTTTTGAAAAACTACAAATAGGCTTAACATCTATGTTAGATTACTGTTTGGTACAAGAAAGATTGCTGTTTGCGGTATTTATCTTTGTTATTACTTTAGCACTTTGGAAAAATGCAAATAATTTAAAAACTAAAATTTTTGCCTTGATTCCTATGGGCCTATGTGTTGGTTTTAAATATTCTAATACATTCCTTAGTAGAGTTGACTTTATTGATATGGAACATTCTAAAATTTATTTATACTTTAAAGTTATTGTGTATATTGCAATACTAGTATCAATTTTCATTAGTTTACGACATATTTTCTCTAAGGACATAAAAAAATGTTTCTTAGCAATATTAGTATTTTTCACAGGATTTATTAGTAGATATATTATGGCTTTTTCTCCAACAGTATATGCTTCAGGAGAAAGAACTTCAATCTTTTTCTATATATCAATGTGTATTGTAATAGTATATATTTGTAGTATTTTATTAAATAGAAAGGAAGAAAGAAATGAACAAATTTAAAAAAATAGAAACAGGAATAAAAGATGTGTACATAATCGAACCAACTATTTTTGGAGATAATAGAGGATATTTCATGGAGACATATAGCAAAAAAGCTTTTGAGGAAATTGGATTAAATTATGACTTTGTTCAAGATAATCAATCAAAATCTAAAAAAGGAGTTTTGCGTGGGCTACATTTTCAAAAAGAAAATACACAAGCAAAATTAGTACGTGTTTTAAAAGGAAAAGTATTTGATGTTGCAGTAGATTTACGACCTAATAGTAAAACATATGGTAAATGGGAAGGCGTAATCCTTTCAGATGAAAATAAAAAAATGTTTATGATACCAAAGGGGTTTGCTCATGGCTTTTTAGTCCTTTCAGATGAAGCAGAATTCACATATAAATGTGATGATGTCTACAACGGAGAAGCAGAAGGCGGACTTGCTTGGAATGATAAAGATGTTGGAATTGAATGGCCTTTAGGTGATATGGAAATAGGTGATTTATTAACATCAGAAAAAGATGCAAAATGGCCAACATTACAAGAATTGAAAAAAACAGATTTATTTAAAAATTTAAAATAAGGAGAGAAAATGAAGATGAAAAATAATGTATTAGTAACAGGTGCAGCAGGTTTTATAGGAGCAAACTTTGCAGAATATTTTGTTAATAAACATCCAGATTATAATGTTATAGTATTGGATAAATTAACATATGCAGGAAATTTAGACAATCTAAAAAAAGTTATGGATAAAATTACTTTTGTAAAAGGAGATATTTGTGATTTTGATTTTGTTTTAGAATTATTTAAAAAATATGATATTAATGGAGTTATTCACTTTGCAGCAGAATCACATGTAGATAACAGCATAAAAAATCCTTTTATATTCACACATACAAATGTTATAGGAACACATACTCTATTAGAATCAGCAAAAAGAGTATGGGGAGAAGGAAGCCCAAACAAATTTGTACATATTTCAACAGATGAAGTATATGGCTCATTAAAAGATGATGGATATTTTACAGAAAAATCTCCAATTCAACCAAGTAGCCCATATTCATCTTCAAAAGCAAG
>CANRBU010000034.1 GCA_947628925.1 uncultured Clostridia bacterium
ACAGAACAACAATTAAATAATGCAAAAAGTTCTAATGATGAAAAAATAAAAGAAGTTGAAGAAGAAAAAAATAAAGTTACAGCTGAAAAAAATGAAACTGTAAAGGAAGTTGCAACCCTAGATACACAAATAACAGAATATGAAAATGAAATTCAAACATTAGATAGTCAAATTTCTGAGGCAAATACTAAAATTCAAGATGCAACAGCTAAACTTAATCAAGCACAAAAAGACTTTGAAAATCAACAAAAAATGCTAGAAGAAAGAGTTGTAGCATTATATGAATCAGGTGAAACTAATTATTTAGATGTTTTACTATCTTCAGAAACAGTTACTGATTTCATTTCTAGTTATTATGTAATATCTGAAATTGCAGAGTGTGATGTAGAGTTATTAGATGAAATTGATAAAAAGAAAACAGAAATAGAAAATACTAAAAAAGATTTAGAGGAAAATAAAAATAAATTAACATCAGCAAGAACAAACAAACAGCTAGTTACATCAAAACTAGAAGCAACAAAAGAAGAAAAACAAAATAAGGTAAATCAATTATCAGAAAGTGAAAAAGAATTACAAAACAAAATAGATGAAATAAAAAGAGACAATGTGGCAATAGACCAACAAATTATCGCACATAGGGCAGAAGTACAACGTAAGTTGGAAGAATTAAAGAGACAACAAGAACAAGCTAAAAAGAAACCTACTACTTCAAATTCTAGTGCTTCATCAAGCGGATCATCTGGTAGCTCATCTAGTAGTGCACCTTCTTCTAGCACTAGCTCAAGTGGCTTTATTTTCCCAGTTCCAGCAGCATATGCTAGAGTAACAACAGGCTGGTATTATTCAACAGGTGCTTTGCATGGAGCAGTAGATTTTGGATCTGGTGGTATAAATGGTCAACCTGTTTATGCAGTTGCAGATGGTGTTGTTTCTGAAACACATGCATTAACAACTAGTTATGGAAATTATGTAGTAATAGCACATACAAATGGCCTATACACTCTATATGGTCATGGACAAGCAGGTTCAATTTGTGTATCACAAGGAGAAACAGTAAAACAAGGTCAACAAATAATGAGAGTTGGTAGTACAGGAAATTCATCAGGACCACACTTACATTTTGAAGTAAGAACATCTCCAGGTACATATGGAAATCGTAAAAATCCATTAAATTATTTACCATAAGTCTTGACAAAGAAAATATTGCATATGATATAATATATTGGCAACTTAGAAAGGATGGTTAAAATATGGATGATAAGACAATTTGCAGAGTATATAGAACAATTATGCTAGTTATATTAACATCATTTATTACCTTTTTGCTAACAACAGTAGGACTATATGCTTATGTAAAAAATGATGATGATTTACTTTTAATAAAACGAAATCAAATGGGTACAATTGCTTCAGAACTTTATACTTTTAGGGGAGTAATAGACAAATATTATTTAGGAGAAGTTGATGAACAAAAATTAAAGGAAGGCGCTATTGCAGGCTATGTAGCAGGCTTAGGTGACCCATACACACAATATATTCCACCAGAAGAATTCGAAGAATATTTAGAAGACACAAAAGGCAATTATGTAGGAATAGGGGTGATTTTGACAAGTGATAAAGAGGCTGACAAAGTAAAAGTTGTGGCAATTACAAAAGATTCACCAGCTGAAAAAGCAGGTATCTTACCAGGAGATTATATTATTGGTGTTGAAGATAAAACATATACTGCAAGCCAATTATCTGAAATGACAGAAGATATGAAAGGAAAAGAAGGGACAGAAGTAAGGCTAATTATAACTAGAGGCGAAGAAACCAAAATGCTTACATTAAAGAGGGAAAAAGTTAAACTTAATCCACTTGAATCAAAAATGTTAGAAAATAATATTGGATATATTAATTTTACCTCTTTTGATGAAGGAACAGCAGAAGATTTTAAAACAAATTATTATAGCCTAAAAGATCAAGGAATGGCATATCTTATAATTGATTTAAGGAACAATGGTGGAGGAATAGTGGATGAGGCTGTAAAAATTGCTGATTATATGTTAGAAAAAGGTAAAGACATTTTGTTTGAAGTAGATAAAAATGGAACTGAAACAGTTAAAAAATCAGAAGAGGATCCGATTGTTGACATTCCAGTTGTATTGCTTGTAAATAAAAATTCAGCTAGTGCATCAGAAATGCTAGCAGGAGCTTTAAAAGATTGGGGAAGAGCAAAAATAGTTGGAACAACAACTTTCGGAAAAGGAATTATCCAAGAAGTACTTTCAATAAAAGATAGTGGTGGTATAAAAATTACAACAAATGAATATCAAACGCCAAACCACAATAAAATTAATAAGGCTGGAATAGAGCCAGATGTTAAAGTAGAACTTCCAGAAGAATTGAAAGAAGAATATGAAATACCAGAAGAAAAAGATGAACAACTAAAAAAAGCTAAAGAGGTAGTAGTTCAAGAACAAAATTAAAAAATTGAGAAAGGTATGGGTACAATGAATTTAGCTAATAAATTAACAATTTTTCGAATTATACTTGTTCCAATAATGGTCATCATACCGTTTTTAGGACTAGAGGGAAAACTATATGGAATACCAATTACATATTTTTTAATTGATTTAGTGTTTATTATAGCATCAATAACAGATAAATTAGATGGTTATATAGCAAGAACAAAAAACCAAGTAACAACTTTCGGAAAATTTTTAGACCCATTAGCAGATAAAATACTTGTATTAACTGCAATGATGATGTTAGTAGAAATGCAAAAACTACCAGCTTGGATACCAATAATTGTACTAGCAAGAGAATTCATAGTATCAGGTTATAGATTAGTTGTTGTTGAAAAAGGTGGAAAAGTAATAGCTGCTTCAAAATGGGGTAAACTAAAAACAGTAACTCAGATGGTAGCAATAATTTTAGCTTTTGTTGATACATATGCATTTGGTGAGTGCTTCAGAGGTTTATTACGTGGTTCAGATTTAGTTTTAAACTTGGTAGTAACAGTTATGATGATTGTTCAAACAGTTGCAACTGTTTTTTCAGGAATAGATTACATCAAAGGTGGAGAAAAATTTTTTAAAAAAGCTTGACAAATTTAGAAATGTGATTTAATATAGATTACATATTATTGCATAAGAAAGGGAGAGTAACATGGAAGAAAAGGAAGTTATCCTTACACAAGAAGGATATGATAAACTAGAAAAAGAATTAAATATGTTAAAAACAGAAAAGAGAGCAGAAATTGCAGAGAGAATAAAAATTGCATTAGGCTTTGGTGATTTATCAGAAAATTCTGAATATGATGAAGCAAAAAATGCACAAGCAGAAAATGAAATTAAAATTGTAGAATTAGAAAATAAATTAAGACATGCTAAAATCATTGATGAAAAGGAAATTGACACAGAAACAGTTCAAATAGGAAATGTTGTTAGAGTTAATGACTTAGAGTTTAATGAAAAAATTGATTACACAATTGTAGGTTCAACAGAAGTAAATTTAGCTGAAAATAAGATATCAAATGAATCACCACTAGGAAAAGCTCTTTTAGGAGCTAGAAAAAATCAAACAGTAGAAGTAAATGCCCCAGCAGGTATAATGAAATATAAAATTCTATCAATAAAAAAATAAAGAAAAAACCTCTTAAAAGAGGCTTTTTTTATACACTTTCCAAAGCTAAAGTTATCATTCGGTTTAAACCTGTTTGCCTTTCTTGGGCAGTGGCAATTTCTTTTATAAATTTTGAATCAACAACACTCATAAGGCAACTTGCTTTTTTATTTAAAATTTTGGCATTATAAAATAAAGCAAATGCTTCCATTTCTGCACTAATTGGGTTAAACCCAGATGGCACACGGCTTAAAAATTGATTTACATCAGTCATATATACATCAAAACAATCACTACAAATAGTATTTCCACAAGTGATTTCTATATTTTGTTCTTTTGCAGTATTTTTGATTTTTGAGTTCAATTCTTGACTAGATTTTACAAGATGACAGTTTTCGTTGTTTAGAGTAAGAGCATAATTTCCTTCAGAAAATACTTCTTCTGATAAAATAATATCAAATAGTTTTAATTCTGGTTTGTATGCTCCACAAGATCCGATTCTAATTATGTTTTCAACTCCGTAAACTTTATATAGTTCATAACTATAAATACCAATACTAGGCATTCCCATCCCAGATGCCATAACAGTTAGTTCTTTTCCTTTATATTTACCAGTATAAGCATACATTCCTCTAATTTGATTTACAAGCTTGAAATCTTCTAAGAAATTTTCAGCTATATATTTTGCCCTTAAAGGGTCTCCAGGCATAATTACAGTTTTTGCAATTTGACCAACAAGGGCTTCATTATGTGGTGTTGGCATAACTAATTCCTCCTTTGGCAATATTATATCATAAAATTTATGAAAAGCAATTGCAAAAAAGCAATATTTGTGATATAACGTATGTAAAGATTTGAGGTGAAAAAATGATAATAGCATATGCAAAATCTGATGTTGGAAAATTAAGAGAATTAAATGAAGATTCTTTTTATATTTCAAATTCATTAGATAAAGTGCAATTATATATGTTAGCAGACGGAATGGGTGGCTACAATGGTGGTGAAATTGCAAGTAAACTTGCAATAGAATCAGCAAAAAAATATATTTCCAACAATTTCGAGCAAATTGAAAAAGATAGAGATAGTATCATACAATTACTAGGAAGTAGTATTGAATATGCAAATATGATTGTATATGAAAAATCAAAAGAAAATAAGGAACTAGAAGGAATGGGTACTACTTTGGAATTATGCTTAATATATAATAATAAGGTATATATAGGGCATATAGGTGATAGCAGAATTTATCGAATACGAAAATCATTTATTAGAAAATTGACACAGGATCATAGTTATGTGCAAAAACTAGTTAAGGATGGTGAAATAACTCAAGAAGAAGCTGAACATCATCCTAAGAAAAATATGCTTATGAAGGCACTAGGCTGTAATGCTTTTGTAGAGCCAGATGTAATGGTAAAAGGATTCTTGAAAGATGACATTATTGTTATGTGCTCAGATGGTTTATCAAATTTAGTAGATCAAGAGGAGATTTATCAAAAAACAAGAGGTAATCTTGAACAGGCAACAAAAGAACTAGTGCAACTTGCAAATGATAAAGGCGGTTATGACAATATTACTGTTGTTGTAATAAAAAACATATAACAGCTAAAAAGTAAGGAGAGGTAAAAATGATTTTAGAAGGGAAATTATTAGGAAACCGTTATGAGATACTTCAAAAAGTAGGCAATGGTCGGTATGGCTATTGTATATAAAGCGAAGGATGTTATATTAAATAGAAATGTAGCTGTCAAAGTTCTAAGAGATGAATTTACAACAGATGCAGAGTTTATAAAAAGGTTTGAGACAGAGGCTCAATCAGCTGCTAGACTAACACATGCAAATATTGTTTCTATATATGATGTAGGTGTTGATGATGGCATTTATTATATAGTAATGGAACTTGTACAAGGCAAGACTTTAAAAGAAATTATCTTAGAGGAAAAAGGTCCACTACCTTGGAAATGGTCAATGAATGTTGCTATACAAATAGCATCTGCACTAGATATGGCACATTGCAATAATATTATACATAGAGATATAAAACCACATAATATAATTATAACAGAAGATGGAACTGCAAAAATAACTGATTTTGGTATAGCAAAAGCGGTTTCTAACTCTACAATAACTGCATTTGGAACAACAATAGGTTCAGTACATTATTTTTCTCCAGAGCATGCAAGAGGTGGCTACACAGATGCTAAATCAGATATCTATTCATTAGGTGTTGTAATGTATGAAATGTTGACTGGTAAAGTGCCTTTTGATGCAGATACTCCTGTATCAGTTGCTTTAAAACATATGCAAGAAGAACCAGTTGAGCCAATTGTTTTAAATCCAAACATTCCAGAAGCAATTAATAAAATCATAATGAAAACAATTCAAAAAGACCCAATGCAAAGATATCAAACTAGTATGGAATTACTAAAAGATTTGAAAGAGGCTTTAAAAAATCCTGATGGAGATTTTGTGGAAGAAGTGCCATATGATAAAACTGCTAGAACACAAAAGGTTGGTGTTGAGCCACAGGCAAATAGAAATAGCAAAAATAAAAAGCAAAATAAATTTGTACAATGGATAATGCAACATAAAAAATTGAGTATTTTTGTAGGTGTAATACTTCTTTTCTTCTTAGCTTTTGGTGGTACAATGGGAGTATTAAGTATTACAAATCCTCCAGAAGTTGATATGCCTAATGTAGTTGGTATGCATAAAGATGAAGCTAAGAAGGCGATTGAAGAAGCTAAATTAGTTTATGAGGAAGAAAAAGAGGAATATAACAAAGAAGTAGAAGAAGGGCATATTATTAGCCAAAATCCTGCATATTTTGATAGATATCATTCTGTAAAACAGGGTAGTACAGTAAAAGTAGTTGTTAGTAAAGGAACAGAAAAGACAAAAGTACCAAATGTTGAAGGCAAAGATAGGGAAGAAGCTATTAAATTGATTGAAGAGGCTAAATTAAAGGCTGAAATTGTTGAAGAAACAAGTAAGACAATAGCAGAAAATCATGTCATTAAACAAGAAGTAGAACCAGACACAGAGGTATCTGCTGGTGATTCAATCAAATTACATGTAAGTATAGGAACAGGTATTAAAGAAATAACAATGACAAATGTTGTTGGAAAATCAGAAAGTGCTGCTAAATCAGAATTAGAAGGTTTAGGCTTTAAAGTAACAATCAATTATGAGGAAAATACTTCAAAGGAAAATGGAACAGTTTTAAAACAGAGTTTAGAGACAAATAAAAAAGTTGATGAAGGTACAACAGTCACCTTAACAGTAAATAAAATTCAAGAAGATAAAACAGCTACAATTGTTATAAATGTAAAATCTTTGACAGGTGGTTATACTAATAAACCAAAAACAGAGCCATCTGAAAATTCTACAGAAGATGGTGCAACAGAAGAAAGTGTTGCACAAGATACAACAGCTGATGTTGAACTATTAGTAGATGATAAGAGTGTTTATTCTAGCACTGGTGTAGATAAAAATAAGACTGATTTATCTACAACAATATCAGGAAAGGGTTCTGTAACAGTAAAATTAATTATAACAGATAGAAGCGGAGGAAATTGGTCAAGAACACAAACTATCAATTTAAATAATACAAACAAATATACATTTCAATAATTCATAAATCAGAAAGGAATTTTGATGAACAAAATAGAAGGGCATATTGTTAAAAATATTTCAAATCAATATATTGTTAAAACAAAAAATGGAGAATATATAACAACTGCTAGGGGGAGATTTAAGGAGCAATCAATCTCCCCTGTTGTTGGCGATAGAGTAAAAATTTTAGTTGAAAATGAAGATGCCAAAACTGCTGTCATTGAAGAAATAGATGAAAGAAAAGTTTTGTTAAAAAGGCCGAGAGTTGCAAACATAACACAGCTGGTGTTTGTTGTATCAAGTCAAAAACCTAAACCTGATTTATTATTGTTGGACAAACAATTAGCTTTAGCAGAGTTTTTAAAAATAAGAGCGATTATTGTATTAAATAAAATTGACTTAGATAAAAATTTGGAGTTTAAGAAAATCAAGCAGGATTACGAAAATTTGGGATATACAGTATTAGAAACACAGGCAAATGAGCATATAGGGATACAAACTTTAAAAGATGAATTAAAAGGTAATGTCAATGCTTTTTCAGGAAACTCTGGAGTTGGAAAATCAACTTTGATAAATGCAATATTTGAAAAGAAACTAACAGAAGAAGGACAAATTAGTCAAAAAAACCAAAGAGGGAAAAATACTACAACAGCAATTCAAATGTATGAAATAGATAAAGATACATATATTATCGATACTCCGGGATTTTCAACTTTTGATATTTCAGAAATCGCAGCAGAAAAATTGGATAGTTGTTTTGTAGAATTTAAAAAATATATACCGTATTGTGAATTTGTTGGTTGTACTCATATAAAAGAAGAAAAATGTGGAATAAAAAACGCAGTAAAAGAAAACAATATATCTGAAGATAGATATATGAGATTTTCAAAAATATATCAAGAATTGAAGGAAAGGGAGAAACACAAATGGTAGAAGTATCTGCATCAATTTTAAATGTGCCACAAGGTGATGAGTCAAAAATTTTTTTAGCTTTGGAAAAGGGCAAGGCTAATTATTTCCATATTGATGTTATGGATGGAAAATTTGTAAAAAAGGACACATATAATCAAATGCTAGAATATGCGTCATATATTAAAAGGATTTCAAATTTGCCACTAGATATACATTTTATGGTGGAGAATGTGAAAAAGGCTATTGATGATTTTGGGGTTTTTGAACCTAAAATGATGACTTTCCATATTGAGGCTTGTGAGACTTATAGTGAGGCAATGGATTATATTGAACAAATAAAAGGGTATAATTCAAAGGTTGGAATAGCTGTAAAACCAGATACAGAAGTTGCAGAAACTTATCCTGTTTTGCCATATGCTCATATGGTGCTTGTTATGACTGTTGAGCCTGGCAAAGGTGGTCAGACTTTTCTAAGAGATATGGTTGATAAAGTAAGACAGGCACATGTGTATATTGAACATAATGATTTGGAAGTTGATATAGAGGTAGATGGCGGAATCAATTTGAATACAGCAAAACCTGTAAAACGTGAAGGGGCAAACATTTTAGTTGCAGGAACTTCTATTTTAAAAGCAGTAGATTATGGTGAAATAATAAAAGAACTAAAGAAAACAAAGGGATAATATGCACTAATCTAAAAAGAGAAAACAGTCATGTATGAATATACAGGCTGTTTTTTTGCATTTACTCATATTGCAAATATTGGGGAATACTTGAAAAAACAGGGGAAATATAGTATAATAGAGGTATAGGCAAAGACCACGGTAGAATAAGGAGGAGAGCATATGTGGATAGTACTAATAGTTTTTTTTCTCATCATTTTTTTATTTGGACGGTTACTGTGGAACATTATCCGGCCATTGTGGACATATATGTATGATTCAGCAGTGAGGTTTATACATAATTCCACAGGTGCATCAGATGAAGCAGCAAAAGCTATCATATCCTTGGTGGCAATTGTCTTAATCATCATCATCCTGTTTGGGTGACGCACTAGCCTCAAAAAAGAAAACAGCCATGCACGAATATGCAGACTGTTTTTTTTACTAATTGTTAGTTTTCATATCATTCATATAAAATTTTTTATCAGCTAATTTATCTTGAACACCGCGAAGTGCTTCGCCAAATCTTTGGAAGTGAACAATTTCTCTTTGTCTTAAAAAGCGAAGAGGGTCAAGAACATCTGGATTATCACGGCATAAATCAATTAATTTTTCATAAGTAGCTCTCGCTTTTTGTTCTGCAGCTAAATCTTCCTGTAAGTTAGCAATAGGGTCACCTTTACAAGCAATATATGCAGCTGTAAAAGGAACGCCAGAGGCAGAAGATGGATATACATCAACACCATGGTCTGTATAATATGGTGCCAAACCAGCTTTTTCGATTTCTTCTATAGATGCATCTTTGGTTAATTGGTGTACAATAGTTCCAACCATTTCTAAATGCGCTAATTCTTCTGTACCAATATCATTTAAAATTGCTTTTGATTTTTGGTCAGGCATACCAAATTTTTGTGATAAATATCTTAAAGAAGCGGCTAATTCTCCATCAGGACCACCATATTGTGAAATAATAACTTTAGCAAGTTTTGGGTCAGTGCATTTTATATTAATTGGATATTCTAGCATTTTATTATAAGTCCACATTAGAAATTCCCCCTTTCCCATGGCCATGGTTCTTCTAACCATCTCCATTTATTACATGGATACTTGATTGTTAAAGGACCAAATGCTTTTTGATATTGTTCTTCCACATCATCAAGTTCTTTACAATATTTATTGTGCAAACAAAGTGCTTTTTGATCATCTGGGTGAGTATCTAAATATAGACCAAGTTCAATAATAGAAAAATTTAAACTTTTAATTTCTTCCATCATTTCACGTCTTGTTTGAATATCATTCATTTGTTGACAGCCACAATCATTGTGGTCCATCATATCATTTTCATTATCACAGTCACAACCGCAATTTCTATTTTCTTCTTGTAACATTATTGATTGCACCCCTTTCCAATTTTATTTGTTGCCTCTATATAATTTATTTCTTCCATACTTTGACCAGGCATATAAGGGCTAACAAGTTCAGGGAAAATTGTTCCCATCTTCAAACCAATACAAGGTTTAAAGACTTTATCCATATATTGAATAGGCACATAACTTTGTGCTA
>CANRBU010000035.1 GCA_947628925.1 uncultured Clostridia bacterium
AAAAATATAACAATGGTGGCAATAGGTTTATAGGTAAAACCTTTATTAAAAACCTAAATATATTATACAAGGAGTTCATTATGGAAGAAGTTTATAATGATGTTATTATTGATAAAGATGCTGAAAATAGAATTTTCGGAAAAACTTTTTTTTGGATGTTTTTAGGGCTCTTAGGTACTGCAATTGTTTCTGCATATACGTATTACTCTGGATTGTTTGCACAGCTTATAATGAATGGATATTTTAATATTCTAATCGTTTTAGAATTAGTAGTTGTTTTGGTTTTTAGTCTTTTATTTAAAAAACTACCTGCTCCAGCTGTTGGAATATTATATTTCTTATATTCTATGCTAAATGGTGTGACTTTTTGTACCATCTTTGCTGCTTTTGAATTATCTTCTATTGTATATTTATTTGCAGTTTCTAGTTTAGCTTTTGCAGTTTTAGGTTTTATTGGATACAATACAAAAAAAGATTTAAGTAGCTGGCAAACATATATTACAGTTTTCTTAATTGGTGGTATTATTTTAACTCTTATTAATGTATTTATTATAAAAAGTCCTGGATTAGATTTATTTTTAGATTGGGTTATACTTGCATTATTTTTTGGTATTACAATTTATGATATTAACAAAATGAAAATGTTACAAGCTGATTCAAGCTTTGATACTAATAAAATTCACATTTACTGTGCAATGGAATTATATTTAGACTTTATCAATATTTTCATACGAATTCTTTCTATTTTTGGAAGAAGTAGAGATTAAAAAAACTCCCAGTGAAAACCACTGGGAATTTTTTATAATTTATGCTAATATACGTTTTAGTTCCTCATTTCTTTTTACCTTTTTAGTTGTCGTTTTTATTAATTCTTCATCTGTGACTATCAAATTTTTTATATATTTATATGGTGGCAAAGCTTTGTTGATTTTCTTGATTTCTTCCCATATAATTTGTTTGATTTCTTCTATTGTTTTATCTTGATATTTTTCTTTTACAACTTCTTTGTCATAGACTACTTTTACTGATAATTTTAAATCATTTGGATCATTTTCTATTGGCATTCCATAAACTATATTTTCTGCTACTAAATCAATTCTATTAATTAATGTTTCTAATTCATCTGGAAATACTTTTTTACCGTTTTTTAAGACTATTACATCTTTTTTTCTTCCTGCTATAAACAAATATCCATCTTTATCCATATATGCTAAGTCCCCTGTATAAAACCATCCATCTTTTAATACTCTTTTTGTCTCTTCTTCATTTTCATAATAACCTAGCATAACACTTGGTCCTTTTACGCGTAATTCACCAACACCTTCTTCATTTTTATCTACAATATCTATTTCTAAGTTTTCCATTGGAATTCCTATAGAACCATATCTAACTTTTCTGTCATTTTCTGAAGCAATTACTGGTGATGTTTCTGTTAAGCCATATCCTTGCACTAAGTCAATTCCTAATTCATTAATTCCTTGTGCAACACGTTTATCAAGTGGCGCTCCTCCTGATATAATAAATCTCATATTTCCACCTAATTCATCTAAAATTGATTTAAATAATTTTCTACGAATATCAATATGGAATTTTAATAGAAAGTTACTTATTTTTTTAGCTATATTTACTATTTTGGTTTTTCCTTGTTTTTCAATTCCTTGCTCAATTTTTTTATAAATTGCTTCTATTAATAAAGGAACTCCAAAAAATACAGATACTTTGTATTCTTTTAAATTTTGAGCAATATAGCGTAAACCATCTGGGAAAGCAGTTTTTAGTCCTGATGCTATCATTGCCAACATACCTGTAGAGCCAAAAATATGGTGTAATGGTAAAAATGCCAAGTTAGTATCTGTTGGTAAAAGTTTTTCAACAAACAACATAGCATAAATATTTGATGCTATATTGTTTTGTGAAAGCATAACTGCCTTTGATTTTGCTGTTGTTCCTGATGTAAATAAAAGTACACTCATTTTATAAGAATCGATTTTGGCATCTACATATTTTTTATTACCATCTTCTAGAATCTTTTTACCTTGTTCTAATAGTTCTGGTAATGAGATATAACCTTCTTCTTTTGACATACAAATATATTCAGATAGATTTGTGTTATTTCTTGATTTGATTTCTGATATCATTTCAACATATTTTTCATCAAACACTACTACATCTGCTTTACTTCTTTCTAGGCAACTTTCTAATTCATCAATTTGTAATTCTTTGTCTAATGGAATTGATACTATTCCACCTAATAAATTTGTGAAATGTGTTAAAGCCCACTCATACCTATTACGTCCTACTATTGCTACTCTTTTGTTTTCTAGTCCTATATCATAAAATTTAGTTCCTAAGCAGTTTATGTCATATAAAAATTCTGTATATGTTTTGTTTTCATATGTTACTTCATTTCCATTTTTATGCTTTATAACAAAAGCTATATTGTTTGCATATACTTCAGCTGAGTGATATATAATTTCTTTTATATTCTCACAATTAACAGATTCAAAATATCTTTCCATTATTCATTTTTTCCTTTCGTTTTTTATAAATTATATTCATATTAGCAATCTAGTATTCGATACTAGATTATCATACTTGCAATAACCTGTCAAGTAGTTGACTTATTATTCTAAAAATGATAAAATAATACCAGAAATGCTGTATTTTGTAAGAAAGGATGAATTTAGAATTGAGTACTAGCATATTAAATAGAGAAAATGAAATAACTGATTTTCATTTACCACGTTGGAAAGATATTCCCGATATTGAGCTTTATCTTGACCAAGTTGTTTCTTTTTTAGAAAAATATTTATCTAATTATGTTGAAAACGATAATGAAAAAGAAACTAATTGTATTACAAAAACAATGATAAATAATTATGTTAAACATAAGGTTATAAATCCACCTATTAATAAAAAATATAATCGTGAGCATATTGCGTATTTAATTGTTATTTTTATTTTAAAACAAGTATATAGTATAAATGATGTTAAGCAGTTAATACAACTAGCTATTCAGACTTCTCCTATTGACCAAGCCTATAATCAATTTTGTTTTGAATTGGAAAAAGCTATTTTATGTACTTTTCAAGGTCGAGCATATCGTGATCCAAAAGATATGTCTCAAGAGCGATATATTTTGCGTAATGTTGTGCAAACATATGCTAGTAAATTATATGCTTTAAGAATTTATTTAAATAAAATTTGACATACACAAAAAAATATTATATAATAGTTATGTAGACAAATCATTGTTTTGGTGAATGCTGAAAGAACCTTTTGCCGTTGATTGCTCTCCTTTTTGATATACCTTTTCAGCATTCACTAAAAGAGGGCTCTTTTACGAGCCCTCTCCTCTTTTATATGCGAAAAAATTTTTATAAAATTTATTCTTCAACTTCGAATTGACTATTATATAAATCTGCATAAAATCCATTTTGAGCAAGTAATCCTTCATGTGTTCCTTGTTCAACAATATCACCATGGTTCATGACTAAAATCCAATCTGCATTTTTGATAGTAGATAATCTATGTGCAATGATAAAACTTGTTCTTCCTTTCATTAGATTATCCATTGCTGCTTGAATTTGTATTTCTGTTCTTGTATCTATTGAACTTGTTGCTTCATCTAAAATTAAAATTTTAGGGTCAGCTAAAATAACTCTTGCTATTGTCATAAGTTGTTTTTGCCCTGCAGATATATTACTTGTTTCTTCATTTAATATAGAATTATATCCATTAGGTAATGTTTTTATAAAATGGTTTACATGAGCTGCTTTTGCTGCTTCTACCACTTCATCATCTGTTGCATCTTCTTTTCCATATTTTATGTTGTCTTTAACAGTTCCTCCAAATAGCCATGTATCTTGCAAAACCATTCCAAACATTTTGCGTAAATTACCTCTTTCAAAGTCTTTTATATTATGACCATCTATATATATTGCACCTTCATTCACATCATAAAAACGCATTAAAAGTTTTACTATTGTTGTTTTTCCTGCTCCTGTTGGCCCTACAATAGCTATTTTTTGTCCTTGTTTTATTTCACTATTAAAGTCATTTATTATAGTTTGATTTTCATTATATCCAAATTTTACATGTTCAAATTTAATATTTCCAAGCAAATTATCTGCATTTATATCTCCTTTTGCAGTTTCAATTTCCTCAGGTTCTTCTAAGAATTCAAATACTCTTTCTGCTGCTGCTATCATTGCTTGCAACATACTAGAAATTTGCGCAATTTGATTAATTGGTTGAGTAAAGCGTTTGTTATATGCAATAAAGCTTTGTATATTTCCTACTGTTATAATTCCATTTATAGCAAAATATCCTCCAACTATTGCAACAGCCACATAACCAATATTTCCTATAAAATTCATAATTGGATGCATTAGGCCAGAGAAAAACTGTGATTTCCATGCAGATTGATATAATTCTTGGTTTGCTTTTTCAAAATTTTTTATTGCTTTTCCTTCACCATTAAATGCCTTTACAACTGTTAAGCCTGAATACATTTCCTCTACTTGACCATTTACATGTCCTAGATATGCTTGTTGTTTCTCGAAATATTTTTGTGAATGTTTTACAATAATACTTACAATTATAGATGCTACTGGTAAAATTGTTAAAGATATAAGTGTCATTTGCCAGTTGATTGAAAACATCATAATTAAAATTCCTATTATTGTGCAAATAGATGTAATAATTTGAGTAATACTTTGGTTTAAGTTCATACTTAAAGTATCAACATCATTTGTAATTATTGATAAAACTTCTCCATTTGTTTTTTTATCAAAATATTTCATTGGTAAATGATTTATTTTATGTGAAATATCTGCACGCATTTTATATGTTAGTTTTTGTGATACACCTGTCATTGCAATTCCCTGTATAAAAGAAAAAACTGCACTTAAAACATATAATACCATTAATACTATTAAAATTTGACCTATTTTTCCAAAATCAATTCCAGTACCACCTGATAATTTACTAATAAATCCATTAAAAACTTCTGTTGTTGCATCTCCTATAATTCTTGGCCCTAAAATTTCAAAAACTGTTCCTGCTATGGCAAATAAAATGACAACTACCATTGCTATTTTATATTTTGACAAATAATTTTTTATAAGTTTTTTTACTGTACCTTTAAAATCTTTAGCTCTATCAACTGTTTGTACTCTTCGCATTGGACCTGGCATTTTATTCACCTCCTAATTCTTCTTCAGATAATTGTGAAAGTGCAATTTGTTTATATATCTCGTTATTTTTTATAAGCTCTTGATGTGTGCCTTTTCCCACAATTTTTCCTTCTTCTAAAACAATTATTTGATCTGCATTCAAAATTGTACTGATTCTTTGTGCAACAATAATAATTGTTTTGTTTTTTGCTTTTTTCTTTAATGCTTCTCTAAGTTTACTATCTGTTTTAAAATCTAGTGCAGAAAAACTATCATCAAATATGTATATTTCCGGATTTTTTGCAATAGCTCTAGCTATAGATAGACGTTGTTTTTGTCCCCCTGATACATTTGTACCACCTTGAGCAATTTCTTCTTGATAATGTTTTTCTTTATTATCTATAAATTCTGTTGCTTGTGCAATTTCTGCCGCTTCTTGCATTACTTCATCTGACATGTTTTCATCTGAATATTTAATATTAGATTCTACTGTTCCAGAAAACAATATTCCTTTTTGTGGAACAAAACCTATGATATTTCTTAAAGCTTTTTGTGATACATCTTTTATATTTACCCCATCTACTAATATGCTACCACCTGTAACATCATAAAATCTTGGTATTAAATTTACTACTGTTGATTTTCCACTACCTGTACTTCCTATAATTGCTGTGGTTTTTCCCGGTTCTGCAACAAAGTTTATATCTTCCAAAATTTCAGCATCTGCATCTGGGTAACGGAATGACACATTTTTGAATTCTACTAAGCCTTTTTTGCTTGGATCAAAATTTTTAAGTTCTTTTTTATCTTGTATGTCAGGTTCTGTTTCAATTACTTCATTTATACGTTTTGCTGATACAGAAGCACGTGGTAACATGATTGATATCATAGATATCATTAAGAAACTCATTACTATTTGCATCATGTATTGTATAAATGCCATCATATCTCCAACTTGTAAAATACCTTCATCTACACTATGTCCGCCAAACCAAATAACCAATATCATTGCACTATTCATAATAAATATTAAAAGTGGCATCATCAATGACATTGCTCTGTTTACAAATATGTTTGCCTTTTTCAAGTCAGTATTTGCCTTGTCAAACCTGTTTTCTTCTCTTTTTTCTTTATTAAATGCTCTTATAACTGGTAGACCTGTTAAAATTTCTCTTGCTACACCATTTAAATTATCTATGTATGTTTGTAGTTTTTTAAATTTAGGCATTACAATAATAAATAATGTTGCCACAACGAATAATGTTGCTATAATAACAACTGCTATAATCCAAGCAAGTGCATTGTCTGTTGATGTTAGAACTTTTATAAACCCACCTATTGCCATAATTGGTGCATATACTACAACTCTAAATAATATTGCTAATAATTGTTGAATTTGTTGAATATCGTTTGTACTACGTGTTATTAAAGATGCTGTTGAAAATTCTCTTAGTTCTTTGTTTGAAAAATTTATTACTTTTTTGAATACTTTTTCTCTTAGAGTTTTACCTAATTTGGCTGCTACTTTTGCTGATAGTAGCATAATCAATACAGCTGATATCATAGTTATTGAAGCTATACCCAACATTTGCAAACCAGTCATAAAAATATATCTATTTTGAATTTTATCTGTATCTATATCTAACTTTTTATAGATTGTTTTTACACCTGCTATGGTTGCTTGTTCTTTTATTGAATTATCTAAGTTTTCAACTTGTGCTTTATATTGTTGCAAAGTTTGCATCATTTGTTCTTGTGATGCTGTTTTAGGAATTTCCACATTATCCATTGAAGCTATTGCTAAAACTGGAAATTCCATTTTTTTGGCTAATTCTTCTCTTTCTTCTTTACTAATATCTTTTAAAATGTAGATTTCTTTATTTGCATAATCTTTTCCAAGCAATTCTTTTGCATTGTTTTCTTCTTTGCTACTTAAATTCCCTGTTACTTTGATATAATTGTTTTTTATTTGTGTACTATCTTCACTTGAGCATAGTATTTCTATTAATTCAAGTTGTTCTGTTCCTATTACTTCTGGTACACCATCTTCTATTCCTCCTGATTGTATTCCAACATTTACAATTTTTGATGTATATTCTGGCAAAGCCAAATCTGTTTGTGATTGTAATACTAATAGTAAAACTATTATAAGAACACTCCAAAAGGAATATTTTAAATTCTTTAATACTTTAAACATTGCATTTCTTCCTTTCTGAAAATTTATGTTATAAAAAATCTATAATTTCACTTATTTTTCTATTATATGCTTTTCAATAATTGTTGTCAATATTTGTATTGTGAATTTTATGTGAATATGTAAGCTTTTACGCCTTTTTATATCAAAATTAAAAGAGAACTTATTGTTGAACTATACCTAAATAGATATAGTTCAAAAGTCCCCCCTCTTTTGTTTTAGTATATTTTACATTTTTCTAAATACTCCGCCAACTTTTCCTAATATTTCACATGTTGGTACAATAATTGGATCCATTGTACTATTTTCTGGTTGTAAACGAATATGGTCTTTTTCTTTATAAAATGTTTTTACTGTTGCTTCATCTTCAATAAGTGCAACAACTATTTCACCATTATTTGCTGTATTTTGTTTTTTTACTAATATGTAATCTCCATCTAGTATTCCAGCTTCTATCATGCTTTCTCCTCTTACAGTTAGCATAAAGCAATCTGAATTACCAACAAAATCAATTGGAATTGGAAATGTGTCTGTTACATTTTCTACTGCTAAAATTGGCATACCTGCTGTTATTTTACCTACTACAGGTACATCTACCATTTCTTTTTGTGTGTAAAAATCTTTGCTTGAAGTCATTTTGCTTTCTCCAGCAGTTCCTTTTAATAATCTTAATGTTCTTCCTTTTTTATCTTTTTTCTTGATATATCCCTTTTTTTCTAATCTTTCTAAATATCCATGTACTGTTGCTGTAGATTTTAAATCAACTGCTTGACCTATTTCTCTTACTGATGGTGGGTACCCATCTCTCATAATTTGTTTCTCGATAAATTTTAAAATTGCTTTTTCTCTTTTATTTAATTCTTCTTTTTTTCTTGGCATAACATTCACTCCATTTCTAGATTTTTTTTTATTTTATCATACAAACAAAAAAATGTCAAACAAAAGTTTTAATATTTTTAAAATTTCTATATGGTTATATTTTTATCTTTTTTGGATATATTTATATTATAATACAAAGGAGGTATTTCAATGGATTTAAAGCGTGTACATTCAATTTTAGATAATGAAGAAAAAGCAGATGTTTTTTATGAAGATAGACCTGTTTGGATACAATGTGTAAATCAACATGTAGCTAAAATTGGCTTTATTGACAACTTTGAAGAAAGAGATGTTTATATAGAAGATTTATATGAATAAATTATTTTTCCTCTCTTCTATATCATCTCTACTCAAAAAATCCCAAGATTATCTTGGGACTTTTTTATTGTGAATACAACAAGGTTCTGGGGTACCCGACTGCAAGCTTTGCTTGCTATGTCGGGTCAGGTTCTTATTAAAATACTAATTTTTCTCCAATCCATTTTGGTAATTCATCAATATTTACTCTTATTTGTTCCATAGTATCTCTATCACGTATTGTAACTGAATTATCTTCAAGTGTATCAAAATCAACTGTTATGCAATATGGTGTTCCTATTTCATCTTCTCTTCTATAGCGTTTTCCTATACTTCCTGTTTCATCATAATCGCACATAAATTCTTTTGACAATTTTTGATATACTTCATATGCTTTATCTGATAATTTTTTAGATAGAGGTAAAACTGCTACTTTATATGGTGCTAATACAGGATGTAAATGTAATACAGTCCTTGTATCACCTTCTGCAATTTCTTCTTCCTCATAGCTGTTGCAAAGAAATGCTAATAAAACTCTATCAGCTCCTAGAGATGGTTCTATACAATATGGTATGTATTTTTCATTTGTTTCTGGGTCTAGGTATTGGAAGTCTTCTTTTGAAACATTCATGTGACTCTTTAAATCAAAGTCTGTTCTATCAGCAATTCCCCATAATTCTCCCCAACCAAATGGAAATGCAAATTCAATATCTGTTGTTGCATTACTGTAATGAGATAGTTCTTCTTTAGAATGATCTCTTAATCGTATATTTTCCCTTTTCATTCCTAAAGATATTAGCCAATTTTCGCAAAATTCTTTCCAGTATTTATGCCATTCTAAATCTGTACCTGGCTTACAAAAAAATTCTAATTCCATTTGCTCGAATTCGCGTGTTCTAAAAATGAAATTTCCTGGAGTAATTTCATTTCTAAATGATTTTCCTATTTGTGCAATACCCATTGGTATCTTTCTTCTAGTTGTTCTCATAACATTTTTAAAATTGACAAAAATTCCTTGTGCTGTTTCTGGTCTTAAATAAATTTGGCTTGTTGTATCCTCTGTAACACCCTGAAAAGTTTTAAACATCAAATTAAATTTTCTAATGTCTGTAAAATTTGTTTTTCCACATTTTGGGCATGGAATTTTATTTGTATTAATATAATCTACTAGTTCTTTGTCTGACATACCATCTGCAATCATATCTTGCCCTTTTTCATGAGACCATTCTTCTATTAATTTATCTGCTCTATGTCTGGTTTTACATTCTTTACAATCTATTAATGGATCTGAAAATCCACCAACATGTCCTGAAGCTACCCATGTGGTTGGATTCATTAAAATTGCAGAGTCTAATCCAACATTATATGGACTTTCTTGTATGAATTTTTTTCTCCATGCAGCTTTAATATTATTTTTTAATTCATTTCCTAAAGGTCCATAATCCCAAGTATTTGCTAAACCACCATAGATTTCTGAACCTGGATATACAAAGCCTCTATTTTTACATAGACTAACTAGTGTTTCCAATGATTTTAACATACAAATTCCCCCTTATTGCACTAGATAATAAAATTGGACGTTAGTAATTCATAAACCTTAACGTCCATACATAAATGGCAGGGGCAGAAGGACTCGAACCCTCACAAGCGGTTTTGGAGACCGATGTGCTACCATTGACACTATACCCCTAT
>CANRBU010000036.1 GCA_947628925.1 uncultured Clostridia bacterium
ATAGAAGAACTAACAAAATTAACTACAACAACAATTTCAGAAGTCACACATTATACAACAGTTGCAATCGGTCCATGCGCAGATACACAATATATAGAAGAAATTAAATTTGTATTGTTGGGAAGCCGTATGTTAATGGCAATCATTTTAACAAATACTGGTTTAGTAAAAGAAACAATTATCAAATTTGATGAAGATGTCACCGAAAAACAAGTTGAAACTATAAACTACATGTTCAATAAAAAATTAAAAAATCAGCCACTAGAAATTATAGATAGTCCATTACAAGATTATTTAATAAATGAAATGAAATATAGTGTAAAAGTTATAAAACCAATTATTGAACAAATAAAAAAAGTATTGCAAGAAGAAAGACAAATATATTTAGAAGGTGCAAACAGAGCGTTTGATTTACCAGAATTTAATAGCCTAGCAGTTGCAAAGAATTTTATAAATATAATTGATGAAAAAGATTTGATGGCAGATATGTTAAATAATGGTTTTGCCCAAGATATAAATGTGTATATTGGAGATGAAAATGAAAAAGAAGAATTAAAAGATTTTAGTATTATTACTTTTAAACATAAAGTAGGAAACAAAGATCTAGGAACAATAGGAATTATAGGACCAAAAAGAATGGATTATTCAAAAGTAATTTCAGTTATGAAGTATATTAGCAAAAAACTTAATGAAAAAGATATGTAAATAAAAAGGAGGAATTTGAAATATGGCAGAAGCAGAGAAAAAAGAAGAGTTAGAAGAAAAAGAGGAAAATCTTGAAATTGACCCAAAACAACAAGAAATAGACGAAATTACTGATAGATATAAAAGGGTATTGGCAGAGTTTGAAAATCATAAAAAAAGGAGCCAAAAAGAAAGAGACAATTTATATAACATAATTTTGACAGACATTATAGGAAATATGTTACCAATATTAGACAACTTAGAAAATGCAGTAAAAGTAGAAACTAAAGATGAAGAATTCAAAAAAGGAATAGAATTAGTTTTAAAACAATTTCAAGATACATTAAAATCAAAAGGTGTAGAAGAAATAAAAACAATAGGGCAAACTTTTGACCCAGAACTACATGAGGCAGTTTCTAGTATTCAAGATGAAACAAAAGGTGAAAAAGAAATTGTACAAGAATACAGAAAAGGCTATAAAATAGGGACAAAAGTGATTAGACATTCAATGGTAGTTGTCGCAAATTAACAGACAAGAACATGAAATGTCAAAAAAATAAGTTATTAAATTTAAAAAAATATATTTAGGAGGAATTTAAAATGGGAAAAATTATAGGTATTGACTTAGGAACAACAAATTCATGTGTATCAGTTATGGAAGGAGGAGAAGCTGTCGTTATACCAAACGCAGAAGGAAATAGAACAACACCATCTGTTGTTGCATTTTCAAAAAATGGCGAAAGATTAGTAGGACAAATTGCAAAACGTCAAGCAGTAACAAATCCTGATAATACTGTTATTTCAATCAAAAGAAAAATGGGAACAGCAGAAAAAGTTAAAATAGAAGGTGATAGTTTTACACCACAAGAAATTTCAGCAATGATTTTACAAAAATTAAAAACAGATGCAGAAAATTATTTAGGACAAAAAGTAACACAAGCAGTTATTACAGTACCAGCATATTTTAATGATAGCCAAAGACAAGCAACAAAAGATGCTGGAAAAATAGCAGGACTAGAAGTTTTAAGAATTATAAATGAACCAACAGCAGCAGCTCTAGCTTATGGAATGGACAAAGAACAAGATCAAAAAATCTTAATCTATGACTTAGGTGGAGGTACATTTGATGTATCTATTCTAGATATAGGTGATGGTGTATTTGAAGTATTATCAACAAGTGGTAATACACACTTAGGTGGAGATGATTTTGATAATGCCGTTATTGATTATCTAGTATCAGAATTCAAAAAATCAAATGGAATTGACTTAAAAACAGACAAAATGGCAATGCAAAGATTAAAAGAAGCTGCAGAAAAAGCTAAAATTGAATTATCAGGTGTACAACAAACACAAATTAACTTACCATTTATTACAGCAGATAGCACAGGACCTAAACATTTAGATATTACATTAACAAAATCAAAATTTGAAGAACTTATCCATGATTTAGTAGAATCAACAGCTGGACCTGTTAACCAAGCTTTAAAAGATGCAGGTTTATCAGCAAATGATATTCATAAAGTTTTATTAGTTGGTGGTTCAACAAGAGTACCAGCTGTACAAGAAATGGTAAAGAAAATTACAGGTAAAGAACCTGATAAAGGAATTAATCCAGATGAATGTGTTGCAATTGGTGCAGCAATTCAAGGTGGAGTACTTTCAGGAGATGTAAAAGACCTAGTACTACTAGATGTTACACCATTATCACTAGGAATTGAAACATATGGTGGAGTATTCACAAAATTAATTGAAAGAAATACAACTATTCCAACTAAAAAATCACAAATTTTCTCAACAGCAGCAGATGGTCAAACTTCAGTAGAAGTACATGTTTTACAAGGTGAAAGAGAAATGGCAGCATATAATAAAACTTTAGGAAGATTCCAATTAACAGGAATTCCAGCAGCACCAAGAGGAGTACCACAAATAGAAGTTACATTTGATATTGATGCAAACGGAATTGTTCATGTATCTGCAAAAGATATGGCAACAGGAAATAGCCAAAATGTATCAATTACAGCATCAACAAACTTAACAGATGAAGATATTGAAAAAGCTGTAAAAGATGCAGAAGCACATGCTGCAGAAGATAAAAAGAAGAAGGAAGAAATTGAAGTTAAGAATAATGCAGAAAGCTTATTATATAACAGTGAAAAAACATTGACAGATTTAGGCGACAAAATTAGTGGTGAAGAAAAAGCAAAGGTAGAAACAGAAATAGAAAATACTAAAAAAGCATTAGAAACAAACGACACAGAAAAAATTAAAGAAGCTACAGAAAAATTAACAAAGGTATTTTACGAAATGTCAGAACAATTATATAAAAATGCAAATCCAAATGCTGGAGCAGGTGCAGATGCAACTGCAAATGCAGAAAACCAAGAAGATGGTGGAAACAATGGCAATGTATATGATGCAGATTATAAAGTAGAAGATGATAAATAAAATTGAAAGGAAAAAACAATGGCTAGTAAAAGAGACTATTATGAAGTGCTAGGAGTCAATAAAAATGCATCAGATGATGAACTAAAAAAGGCATATAGAAAATTAGCAAAACAATATCATCCAGATGCAAATCCGGACAATAAAAAAGAAGCAGAAGCAAAATTTAAAGAATTAAATGAAGCTTATGAAACTTTGTCAGACCCACAAAAGCGCAGGATGTATGACCAATTTGGACCAGATGGACCACAAGGCTTTGGAGGAGCCGGTGGACCATTTGGCGGTGGGCAAGGTGGATATTATTCATATAATGGTTCAGGCTTTGATGGATTTGGAGATTTTGGAGACTTAGGAGATATATTTTCTTTCTTTACAGGGTTTGGTGGTAGACAATCTAAAAAACAATCTGGACCACGAAGAGGTGCTGATTTAAATTTAAGAATGGATATTACTTTTGAAGAAGCATATTTAGGTGTGGATAAAGAAATTGTTATCACAAGAAATGAAAAATGTAGTCATTGCCATGGAACAGGTGCAAAACCGGGAACAAGCCCTATGAAATGTCCAAGTTGCCAAGGTACAGGACAAATAAAACAAGTGCAAAATACTATTTTAGGTCAAGTTCAAACAACAAGAACATGTCCAGAATGTCATGGTACAGGTGAAATTATTAAAGAACCATGTGATGAATGTAGAGGAAAAGGTACAGTAAGAAAACAACCTAAAATTAAAGTGCATATACCAGCAGGAATTGATGATGAGCAAACTGTTGCATTAAGAGGGGAAGGAGACCCTGGTGAAAAAGGTGGACCAAATGGAGATTTATATATTACTGTCAGAATAAAAAGGCATAATATATTTACTCGAAAAGGAAATAATGTATTAAGTGAAATTCCAATAACCATTACACAAGCAACTTTAGGTGCAGAATTGGAAATACCAATGGTAGATGGAACAAAAGAAATATACAAAATTCCTGAAGGAACACAAACAGGTACCAAATTTACAATTAGAAACAAAGGATTTAAGAATGTTAATTCATCAATTCAAGGAGATTATGTTTTTACTGTAATAGTTCAAACACCAAAAAAACTATCAAAAGAACAGAGAGATTTGTTAATGCAACTAGCTAAAACAATGAATGAACAACCACCAATAAAAAAGCGAGGAATATTCGGTTAAAAAAATGCTAAGTTTAGATTTTCTAAGGAAAACTAAGCTTAGTTTTTTATTGTATAAAAAATCTTAAAGTGCTAGACATTTAGGTTTAAATGGGATATAATATGAATGTGAAATTTGTTGAAAAACTTTGGAAAGGTATGTGATAAACATGAAGAAAAAAGTGCTATTTATTTCTAGCACTGGGGGACATTTAGAAGAATTGCTACAACTACAACCATTATTTAAAAAATATGAGTATAATATTATTACTGAAAAAGATGATTCAAACATCAGCTTAAAAGAAAAATATGGTAATAAATTGTATTTTTTGCCATATGGTACAAGGGCAAAATTGTTTACATATATTTTTAAATATTTATATTTATGCATACGAACAGTCTACTTATATTTTAAGTTACGTCCTAAAGTTATAGTAACAACAGGAACACATACTGCAGGACCAATGTGTATTTTAGGGAAAATTTTTGGAAGTAAAATAATTTATATTGAAACATTTGCAAACATTAATAAAAAAACTGCGACAGGTAGACTTATTTATCCAATTGCAGATTTATTTATTGTGCAGTGGAAAGAAATGTTAAAACTATATCCAAAAGCAGTTTATGGAGGGATAATTTTTTAAATGATATTTGTTATGCTAGGAACTCAAAATAATAGTTTCCACAGGTTATTAGAAAAAGTGGATAATTTAATTGAAAAAAAGGTAATTCAAGAAGAAGTAATTGTACAAGCAGGTTATACAAAATATCAAAGCAAAAACTTAAAACAGTTTAGCTTAATATCAAAATCGGAAATGGGAAAATATCAAGAGCAAGCATCATTAATAATCACACATGGTGGTGGTGCATCAATAGTATCATCACTAAAACTAGGAAAAAAGGTTATTGCAGTACCTAGAAAGCATTGTTATGCAGAACATGTAAATGACCATCAACAAGATATTGTACAAACTTTTGCACATAAAGGCTATATTATAGGTGTTGATGATGTAGAACAATTAGAAGATGCTCTTATCAAAGCAAAAGATTTTGAACCACAAAAATATATATCAAACAATAAAAAGATATTAGATATTATAGAAAAATATATTGAAACTGTTTAAAATATAGCAATTTTTGACTGAGAAATTCAAACCGAAAGGAATGATATAAAATATGGAGGAAGAAAGGCTAATAAATCCAGAGTTAGAAGATTCTAGTGAAGAAAGACTAGAAAATTCTTTAAGACCTAAAACTTTAGATGAATATATAGGACAAGAAAAAATAAAAGAGAACATGAAAGTGTATATTGAAGCAGCGAAAAAAAGAGGGGAAGCTTTAGATCATGTTTTATTATATGGACCACCAGGGTTAGGAAAAACAACTTTATCAAACATTATATCAAATGAAATGAATGCAAATATAAAAATCACTTCAGGACCAGCAATAGAAAAACCTGGTGATTTAGCAGCTTTATTGACAAACTTATCAGAATTTGATGTGTTATTTATTGATGAAATACATAGACTTAGCAAAAGTGTAGAAGAAATTTTGTACCCAGCATTAGAAGATTATACTCTAGACATAATTATAGGAAAAGGTCCAAGCGCTAGATCAATTAGATTAGATTTACCAAAATTTACTTTGATTGGTGCTACAACAAAGGCAGGTTCTTTAACAACACCATTAAGAGATAGGTTTGGAATTGTACATAGATTAGAGTTGTATTCAGTAGAAGATTTAACTAAAATTGTTAAACGTTCTAGCAATATTTTAGATGTTAAAATTGATGAGCAAGCAGCAATTGAAATTGCAAGAAGGTCAAGAGGAACACCTAGAATTGCTAACAGACTTTTAAAAAGAGTTAGAGATTATGCACTAGTTATTGGTGATGGAGAAATTAATTTAAAAATTACGAAACATGCTTTAAATAAATTAGAAATTGATGAATTAGGTTTAGATGAAATTGATAGAAAATTATTAGAAACTATGATTGTACAATATGGTGGAAAACCTGTTGGAATAGAGGCTCTGGCAGCAACAATAGGTGAGGAAGTTGATACAATAGAAGATGTTTATGAACCATATTTAATTCAAATTGGTTTTATTGCTAGAACCTTAAGAGGAAGGATGGTATTGCCGCCAGCATATCAGCATATGGGCTATCCATATAACTGAAATAGGAAGGATAAAGCATGAAAAAATTTTTTAAAAAAGAATATCTTTTACTTATATTTATATTCATTATGGTTTTAAGCACAATAATAATTAAACCATTAGGAGATTTGGACGAATTATGGAACTATAATGTTGCAAGAAATATTGCAGATGGAAAAGTACCATATCGAGATATTAGCACAATTACAACACCATTGTTACCGTTTGTAAATAGTATTTTTTTAAAATTGATATCGAATGAACTTATAACTATGAGAGTTTTAGCTGCAGTATTGTGTACAGGCATTTTATATATGATATTTAAAATATTAAAAATTGTCACAAAAGAAACTAATTTTAGTATGATTGTTGTAATATTAATTGGATGGCTATTTAAAGATTTATATTGCATTGATTATAATTATATGGTATTGTTTTTAACTTTAATTATTTTATATTTAGAATTAAAAGAAAGTAAATCTTTTATTATAGGCTTTTTAGCTGGCTTAGCTATTTGTACAAAGCAAAGCATAGGAGCTGTAGTGGCTGTGGCAACTATGTTAGAACCATTAATTTTAATACACAAAAAAGATGATATTAAAAAAGCTATAAAAGAAATAGGAAAACGCTTACTAGGTATGGCGATTCCAATTATAATATTATTTGCGTATTTACTTGTTACTAATGCTTTTCAAGAATTTATTAGTTATGCAGTACAAGGAATATCAACATTTGACAATCATGTAGAATATACTCATTTATTTAAAAGCCGAGATACAGAGATTGCAATTTTATCAAAAGTGATGCCAATTTCTGTTGTGGCAACTATTATAGCAAGTATAGTAACAAAATTTACTAGTAAAAAATTTCAAGATGAAACCAAAACTAAATTTAATTATCTTCAAAAAATGACATTATATAGTTTACCAATCTTGATTGTAATGTATCCAATTGCAGATAAAATTCATTTTGTAATTGGTATTACAATTGCTCTTTTAGTAAGTTGTTATTGCATTTTTCTACTAGGTAATGTTGTATATGATAAAATAACATATACAAAAAAGAAATTTTGGTATAAAACTATCACTTTAATAGTATGGCTATTAATGATAACAATTACAGGAATTAAAGGTATAACTAATATAAATACATATATTAAGAAATATCAAAATTTAGAACTAAATAAAGAAATAGAACATTTTAGCAATATTGAAATATCAAAAAGTTTAGAAAATCAAATTTTGCAAATAGATGCATATATAAAAGAAAAAGAGAAAGAGGGAGTCAATGTATATGTCTTAGATGCAGAAGCGGCAGTATATAATATACCACTTGAAAAATATACAAAAGATTTTGATATGTTCTTAAAAGGTAATCTTGGAAAAGATGGTGAAGAAGGACAAATAGAAAAGATAAAAGAACAAGCTAGTCAACAAAATTTATATCTTGTAAAAAAAGAAAATCAAATATTGAATTGGCAATCACCTTTAAAAGTCATTTCTTTTGTAAGAGAAAATTTGAAACTTGTAGGAGAAATAGAAAATTATGATGCATATATGTGATAAAATAAAACAAGTAGATCAAAAAGAAATATATCAAATTAGTATTATTATATTAATTTTTTTAGGAATTGTAATTAGGATAGTAGGAATAGGTAACTTACCAAATGCTGAAAATGTTGATGAAATATCTTCTGGTTATGAGGCTTTCAGTATTTTAAATTATGGTATTGATAGAAATGGAAATTTTTTACCAGTATTTTTAAAAGCATGGGGAAGTGGACAAAATGCTTTATTAACTTATCTTATTATTCCTTTTGTACACATTTTTGGCTTAAGTATTTTTGCAGTGCGTTTACCAATGGCAATTATTAGTTCAATATCTTTAATATTAATATATTTAATACTAAAAAGGATGGCGAATCCAAGAATTGCAAGGATTGGATTAGCCTTTTTGGCAATATGTCCTTGGCATATCATGAAAAGTAGATGGGGACTAGAATCCAACTTATTTCCAGATTTAATTATATTATCAATATATTTACTTATAAAAGGCTTAGATGACAATAAAAAATTTTTGTATTACCTAAGCTTTATGGTCTTAGGAATCAGTAGTTATGCATATGGAACATCATATTTATTTTTACCAATTTTTGTTATACCATTATTGATAATTTTATATAAGAAAAAGAAAATTACGGTAGTTCAAGGACTAATTTCAATTGGAATTGTGGCATTTATTGCATTACCAATTATGTTATATGTGATAATAAATGTTTTCGATTTACCACAGATTAATTTGCCATTTATGACAATTCCTAAATTAGAGGTAAATCGTTTTCAAAAAATAACATCATTCTTTTCAATGGAAAATATAGAGCAGGCATTGCAGATACTTGGCAAACAATCAGATGAATTACCATGGAATGCAATTGATGGTTATGGAATTATATATTTGTTTTCAAGTGTTTTTGCAATTATTGGTGTTATAAAAGCTTTTTTGAAAAAAACAAATAGTGATATACAATATAATTGGATATTTAATGTTTGGCTAATTGCAGCATTGTGTATTATACCAGTTTGTGAACCAAATATAAATCGCCTTAATATTATATTTGTTCCAATCATTTATTATTGCATTTTAGGAATTGATGAATTTTGTAATAGAAAATATATAAATTATGCAGTTTTATTTATTTATACAGTTTCTTTCATATCATTTATGCAAACTTATATAAAACAAGATAGCAGCAAGGGGTATACTTTTGAAGCTAATTTAGAAGAACCTATTGCATATGTTTCAAATTTGCAAGAAAAACAGATATATATAACAGATAAAATAAAAGAACCATACATTTATGTATTGTTTCATACAAAATATAATACAAAAGAATTTGTAGAAACAGTGGAATATGTAAATCCAGACTTACCTTTTAGACAAGTAAAAGGCTTTGGAAATTATCATTTTGAAGAAATTACAGATTTAAAAAATGATAAAAATATTGCTTATATGATAAAATCTGAAGATAAAAGTGAATATGATTTAACAGATTTTAAAGTAACACCATTTTCAGATTATGTTGTTATAGAAGGTACAAAGTAATTAGAAGATTTGTGACTTAGATGGGATGTGATAGAAATGAAATTATTGATGCATACTTGTTGTGCTCCTTGTAGTGTATATTGTATTGATTCATTAAGAAAAGAGGGAATAGAGCCAACTCTATATTGGTATAATCCTAATATACATCCATACATTGAATATAAAACAAGGAGAGATACTTTAAAAGAATATAGCAAAATGGTAGAAGTTGAAACTATATTTGAAGAAGAATATGGTTTAGATTTTTTTTGCAAAAATGTAGTTGATAAATTGGATACGCGTTGCCAAGATTATTGCTATCCAGTTAGATTAGAGAAAACAGCTAAATATGCAAAAGAAAATGGATATGATGCTTTTACAACAACTTTATTGGTAAGTCCATATCAAAAACATGATATCATAAAAAATTTATGTGAGACTTTAGCTAAAAAGTACGGACTAGAATTTATTTATCGTGATTTTCGAGTAGGCTTTAGAGAAGGACAAGCAAAAGCAAGAGAATTGGGACTATACATGCAAAAATACTGCCGGATGCATCTTTTCAGAACAACAAATATTTATAACCCACACAAATACAAAGCCAAATTTACCAGAGGGATTCGAGTTTTTACCAGT
>CANRBU010000037.1 GCA_947628925.1 uncultured Clostridia bacterium
CAACTATGCTAAATTGATTTACTCCTTCTTGTAAATTCTTTTTTCCTGTTCCAGTTATTTTTTGTTTGTTTTCTTGTCCTTTTGCAGGATTTGCATATATATTTACACTTGAAACAGAATTTGGAACACTGGTTGAATATGATGTCTTATTTGGTGTAAAACCTTTAAAATCATTTGGTGTAATTCCTAGATTAGAAAGTGTAGCATTGTTTGATTTCTTGGGTTCTTCTGGCTGTTCTGATGTAGCTGGCGTTGTAGCTACAGGAGTTGTTTCAGTATTAGAATTATTGTTCACTACCGTTATAGTACATGAACTTGGAGCAATATTATTAATGTCGGTTCCATTACCATCTGATAAAGTAGCTGGTTGTGCTGTTACTGTAATTGTCCCTGCTTCTTTTGCAGTTAATGTTGCTGATTCAGTAGCATCTCCTACCCATATACTAGTTTTATCTAAGCTACCTGCTGTAGCTGATAAATTAACTTTTCCAATACAATCTGACGAAACTGTAATAGTTACACTTTCTCCAACATTAATAGTTGTTTTTGAAGCATGTATTGAAATGCTTGCTGCTTGAACGTTTTTTTGTAGGAAAAGTACTACTAATAAAAAGAATGTCGTTATAAATATAGATTTAATTAAATTTTTTTTCATATTTTACCTCTTTTTTATTTAATTATTGCATTATTTTATTTTTAATTAAAACATAATCTCCTGCTGTTATTTTTCCATCTGCATTTGTATCTGCACGAATCATTGCATTTGCATCAAATTGTTTTGTGCCCATAATATAATTTTTTACCAAAACATAATCCCCTGCTGTTAATGTTCCATCTCCATTAGCATCTCCTCTTGTAATTGTTTCTGCATTAGGTGTTTGACTAGGAGTAGAACTTGGACTTGCACTAGTATTTGGTGTTGCACTCTGTGCTCCCTGTTGTGGCTGTACTGCTGGCGCTTGTTCTGTTTGTACATTTGTATTTAATGGAACTAAATATAATTTATATGTACTTTCATAATCAAAAGTTTGTCTTGCTGTCCAGCCAACTTGGCCATTTGCCTTTTGTACTTTATCCCAATATGTTCCATTTATTTTTGAAGTTCCTTTTTCTAGTCTTGCTACAACTTCATCTTTCCATAGCCATGCAACCAAAGTTGCATCTTCTGGTGATTTTCTAAGTTTTAAACTACTGTTTACATTTATTTTTACTAAATCTGAAGTTGGTAAATTACTGTTTATTAATTCTGGTGGTAATGATATAGTTGCTGGCATATTCATATACATAGGAATAATAAATGTGTGTGCAGAAGCTATTGCTCCGACATCTTGATAAGTTCCTCTTAAAGTTGAACCTTCAGTTCCAGCAGCTGTTAAATTTTGTTGATATTGATGCCAATATGTACCATTTGTTGTTACATTAAATTTTTGTAAATATAAAGTATTTTGTCCTTTTTTAATATATTCATTTGCAACAAACTTAATACCACCATCTATTGATTTTTCTAATGTATTCCATCCCTGTCTTTTTGCATATGCCAACCCATTTTGAATAATTTGGCTACTATTTGCTCCTGATGCTCCTATATTGAAAGCATTATAATATCCTGATGCTCCAGAAACAAGTGTTGAACCTGATTTTCCTTGTTCTTGTATCAATCTTGCAACTATGTAATAAGCATTTATTTGATAATTATTAGCTGTATTAACAATTCCTTGTTCATGGCCTTGTAAAAAAGTTCCTCTAGTCATTGATTGAACAATTGAAATCTGTGCATTTGTTCCAGTTAGTTCTTCAAATTGGAATATATCTGTTTCATTTAAAAAGTTTCTTGGATCCATTATATATCTAATTGCAGACTCTGATGCACATCTCCAGCTTCCATTATCATAAGCTCTATTTCCACAAGTAGAACAAATCCAGCTACTATCACGAGTATTAGCTACTAAATTTTTTGGAGAGCTTCCATGTCCTTGATACTCATTAGCAATCACTGTATTCCAATCTAAATTTGTATATAATAATTTAAAAGTCCAATTAGGATATTTTTTTTGTAATTCTTGAATACGCTCTTTTATTCCTGGATATGCTGACATATTGATTCCATCAACATTTGTATCTATTGTTTGTGATAGAGCATATGTATATTTGTTACCCAAAAATTGCAAAATAGTATATGAAATTAATGTAAATAATAAAATAATTGCTATATATTTTACCTTCTTCATCTGTTTTCCTCCTAAAATTTTGCATTTGTCGACTTTATTATATCATTCGCCTATTTTTCAGTCAACCAAAAATTGCTTTTTTTACCAAAATGTAATATATTTGTAATATTCTGACATATATGTTATAATAAAAACAAAATTAAAATAAAAAAGTTTTATTAACTTTCAAAAATACAAAAGGTAGGTTTTAAATATGCCTGAATTATTAGCCCCTGTTGGCAATTTTGATGCACTAAAATCTGCAGTGCAAAATGGTGCAGATGCAGTATATTTTGGCAGTAGTTCTTTTAATGCTAGAGCTTTTGCTGATAATTTTGATATTGATTCTTTAAAAGAAGCTATATTATATGCAAAATTGCGTGGTGTTCAAACACATTTAACCTTAAACACACTTATAAAAGATGACGAATTTGAAGATGCTTTCAATATAGTTAAAAAAGCCTATGAATTTGGAATTGATGCTGTAATTGTACAAGATTTAGGTCTTGCAGATTTACTTATTAAAACATTCCCTGACTTGCCAATACATTCAAGTACACAGATGTCAATTCATAATTTAGAAGGTGTTTTAAAATTGCAAGAACTAGGTTTTAGTCGAGTTGTACTATCTCGCGAACTTTCTTTGCGTGATATCCAATATATTTGCAAACATTCTTCTATTGAGATTGAAACTTTTGTGCATGGTGCTCTTTGTATTTCTTATTCTGGACAATGTTTATTTTCTAGCTTGGTTGGTGGTCGCTCTGGTAACCGTGGAAAATGCGCTCAAAGTTGTAGATTACCTTATGAATTATTAGAAGATGATAAAAAAATAGATTCTGGTTATTTGTTAAGTACTCGTGATTTATGTAGTTTAAAATTTTTACCTGACTTAATTTTAGCTGGTGTAAAAAGTTTTAAAATTGAAGGCAGGATGAAAAATAGTGAATATGTTGCTATTGTTACAAAAATATATAGAAAATATATAGATTTAGCAATGGAACTTATAGATTCTAAAAAAGTAAAAGATTATAAAATTGATCCCGAAGATGAAAAAATGCTATTACAAGTATTTAATCGTGGTAATTTTTCTCATGGTCATTTAGATGACACTCCAAACCATGATTTAGTATATAAAGAAAAACCTAATAATATGGGAATTGAGTTAGGAATCGTTCAAAAATATAATGCTACAAAAGGTCATATCACCCTTAAATTAAAAGATAATATTAATATTGGTGATACTATCTCTTTGCAAAGAGAAAGTGGTACTTACACAGTTTCTGAAATTTTGCAGAAAAATCAAAATGTAAGAGACCCAAAAATAGGTGAGCTTGTAACACTTGGAAGGATGAAAGGAAACATCAAATCTGGTGATAAAATTTATAAAATATCTTCTAAAGCTTTATCGCAACTTGCAAGAGAAAGTCTTTCAAAAGAAAACAGAAAAATCTATCTTGATGCTCAAATTTCAATAAAAAAAGGAAAACCTATTTCAATTAGAATAACACCATCATATCAATTACCAAAAATATATAATAAAATGAATATTAAATGTGAATTACCTGAAAGTATTCCTACTGTTGCTAAAACTCAACCTTTAGTAGCTGAAAATGTTATACTACAACTTACAAAAACCAATAATACACCATATCAATTCAAACATATAAAAATAGATTTAGATGATAATTTATTTTTACAAAAAAATATATTAAATGAACTAAGACGTACTGCATTACAAAAAGTTCAAGAATTTGCATATAACAATATAACTAGAAAATGCAAGAATTTGCAAATTCCTAATGTAGATGTTTGCAAAAATACTAAAAAAACTACAAACCCTAAGATTTCAGTTTTGCTACACAAATTAGATAAAAATTTAGATTATCAAAATTTAAGTGAAGAAATCTGCTCTTTATATATACCTCTTAAATATTTTACAAATACCGCTTATGAAAATATTATACAAAACTTAATTAAAAATTTTAATGTGTATATCTATATTCCAACAATTGTAAAAATAAATTATAGAAATTTGCTTGTTTCTAATATTGATAGAACTTTGAAAAAATTTGCAATTAAAGGTTTTGTAATATCAAATCTTGGAAATCTAGAATTATTGGTATCAACAGGTATTGATTTAAATAATTTTGAATTAATTGGCAACTACACTCTTAATGTTTTTAATACCAAAACAATTGCTAAATTAAAAGCATTGGGATTAAATAAATTTACTAATTCACCTGAATTAGATAAAGAAACTCTTATAAAATTATGTAATTGTTCTATTTTGCCAAAGGAATTAATTGTTTATGGAAAATTACCTTTAATGAATATTCGCTACTGTTTACTTGGAAATACCAATTTATGCTATCCTGAATGTAAGAGTAGATGTACATCAGAACACTCTTATTATTTAAAAGATAGAATGCAAATGAAATTCAAAATTTTGCCTGATAATATACAAACAGTAACTACTATTTTTAATAGTAAAACATTATCTATACTTTATGATGATTTTGCTGTTGAATCAGTCCGTATTGATATTTTAGATGAAACAATTGATGAAATAAATAGTGCTGTGACTACTGTAAAAAATCATAAGCGTTTTGAAGGAAGTTCTTATACTAATGGAAATTTAAATAGAAAAGATATTTAAAAAAGGAAACTGGGATGTTCTCAGTTTCCTTTTGATAATTGAATAATCAAATCCATATTATCATCTTTAGCTGTTTTGTTTTTTCTTATTGCACCACATTTTTTGCATTTAAAAATAATTACATATCCTTTTTTGCTATTTATTTCTAGTCCTATTGGTTCTAAATCTCCATGACATTCTTCTTCCCTATCTCCCGGATTTTTATCTACATGTTTTGAGTGTAAGCAATAGGGACAATGGTTTCTACATGAATAGCCTAGTTTAGGCACTTTTTTGCCACAGTTATCGCAAATAAATTCCTCATCTATTTCTATAAAATTTGATTTTGGTAACATGTTTTCCCTCTCTATTTTATAAATTTTTTACTTTTTCTTTAAATTTTTCTCCTCTTTCTACTGCATTTTTAAACATGTCAAAACTTGCACTAGCTGGTGAGAAAAGCACAACCTCTCCTGCTCTCGCATATTTTTTGGCTAATGTAACAGCTTGTTCTAAATCTTTTGCCATATAAATTGGAATTTGCTTGTTTTGATTTTCCATTTCTTCTTTTACTGCTTCAAAGATTTTTCCTGAAGTTTGCCCCATTAAAATAAGTGTAGATACTTTTTCTAATATTGGCTTAGCTAAAACTGTATAATCTAAATTTTTATCATATCCACCTGCAATTAATACAATTTGCTCTTTATCAAAAGCTTCAATTCCTGCAATTGTTCTTGTTGGAGAAGAACTACTTGAATCATTGTACCAACTTACTCCACCTATCTCTCGTACAAATTCAATTCTATGTGCTACTGGTTCAAAAGCCTTTATTGTAGAAATTGCTGATTCTACATCTACCAAATTTTCTGTTGCAGCAAGTGCTGTTGCAATATTTTCATAATTGTGTTTTCCCTTTAAGATAACTTCATCTGTATGCAAAATATGTTTTCTAATCTTATCTTCGCATAATTTAATTATATTTTCATCAATGATATATCCATTTTCTAATTTGTGGTTAGTACTAAAGAATACTACTTTGCCTTTTGCTTCACGTGCACAGCTTCTAGTAATTTCATTATCATAATTTAATACTAGTTTTCCATTTTCATCTTGATATTTAAAAATATTTTTCTTTGCATTAATATATTCGTCATAATCTTTATGAATATTTAAGTGGTTTGGTGTTATATTAGTAATAACTGCTATTTCTGGACTTATGTCCATTCCCATTAGTTGAAAACTGCTTAATTCTAGTACTACTATGTCATCTGAGGTTATTTCAGGTAACTTAGTAAATAATGGTGTTCCAATATTTCCACCTAAATATGTGTTATAACCAGCATTTTTTAAAATGGCATAGATTAAACTTGTTGTTGTTGTTTTACCATCACTTCCTGTAACTCCTATTATTTTAGCTGGACACATTTTCATAAACAGTTCTATCTCTGTTGTAACAATGGCACCGTTTTTAGCTTCTCTCTCTAGTTCTGTTTTTGTTGGTAAACAACTTGGAGAACGGAAAATGACCGCAAAATTTTGTAGTTTTTCTAAAGCATTTTCACCAAATGAATATGTAAAACCATAATTCAATATTTTGTTCATTATATCTGCTGGTATATCGTCTATTGCTCTATCGTCAAATACTGTTACTACTGCTTGTTTTTGATATAAATAATCTAATAATGGAATATTGCTTACTCCTAAGCCAATAACAGCTACTTTACGAAATCTAATAAAATTGTTAAATTCTTCTAAATTTTCATTTTTTTTGTTCACAATCATTCAGACCTTTCTAAAGTTAATTTTGCTTATTCAATATTATCACTTATTTAATGATTTTTCAATCTATTTTATGTATATTTTTCTAAAAAGTTGACATACTAAATTTAGATAATGAATGGAGGTGCTTTTCATGTCAGAAAATAAAAATAACAAAAACAACAAAAACAATAAAAATAATAGTAACAACAATAACAACCAAAACAATAACCAAAATTGCAATAAATAGTTAAAAAATTTAACTACTTAATTTTGTTGTAGTAATTTAAAATAGAGCAAAGAAATTCTATATGATTTATTTAGAATTCTTTGCTCCATATCATTTTATGGTAATATTTTATTTTGTTCCGAAAATTCTATCTCCTGCATCTCCAAGTCCGGGAATAATATAGCCTACATCATTTAGAGCTTTATCAATACAAGCTGTATAAAGTTGTACATCTGGATGCACTTCTGATAATTTTTTTATACCTTCTGGTGCAGAAATAATTGATAAAAATTTTATTTTTTTAGCTCCATCTTCTTTTAACATAGAAATTGCATCTATTGCAGAACCTCCTGTAGCAAGCATAGGATCTAAGACAATCACTTCTCTGTTTTGAATGTCTTTTGGCATTTTATAATAATATTTAACAGGTTTTAAAGTTTCTTCATTTCTGTATAAACCTATATGGCCTATTTTTGCATTTGGTATAACATTTATTAGTCCATCCAACATTCCTGTTCCTGCTCTTAAGATTGGAACAAAAGCATATTGATTTTCATCTAACATTTCTGCTTCCATCTTACAAATTGGTGTTTCGATTTCTACCTTTTTTAGTTGTGCATCTTCCATTGCTTTGTAACATAATAGAGAAGCAATTTCTCCTATAATTTCTCTAAATTCTTTTGTACCTGTTTTTTTGTTTCTGATAATAGCTAATTTGTGCTTAATTAGCGGATTATCTAATACGATTGGTTCCATTTTTTCCCATTCCTTTCTATATTATTTTGTTTGGTTGGAAAAGAATTAAATTTTGGCTAGGAAAACGAGTTTGAAATTTATGAGGCGTACTTTTTGTACGTTGATTAAATTTCAAATGAAGTTTGACAACGCCAAAATTGTAATTATTTTTCAACCTATATATTGTATTTGTTTCTTGGTCTATAGGTTGTATGTAACAATTTATGCGCCCTATAACTTCCCGGTTCTTCTAAATATTCTTCATATATTTTTTTCAATATTGGATTTTCATGTGATTTTCTTATTTTACTTTTTTCATCAATACTATATAATGCTTCTGCCCTTAAATTTCTTACATCAAACTCTTCGCGAATTTTTGAACTTTTTATTGGTTGTCCTCCTCCCATGATACAGCCACCTGGGCAAGCCATAATTTCAACAAATTGGTAGTCAGCTTTTCCTGATTTTATCTCTTCTAATATTTTTTGTGCATTTGCTAAACCACTTGCTGCAACTACTTTTATTTCTTTTCCATCTATAGTTACTGTTGCTTTTTTGATGCCTTCTCCTCCACGTACTTGTTCAAAATTAATTTTTTCTAAATCTTCTCCTGTTAATACATCTTGTGCTGTTCTTAAAGCTGCTTCCATTACTCCACCTGTTACACCAAATATTGCACCTGCACCTGTTGCTTCTCCCATAGGGTTATCAAATACAGTGTCTTCTAATTTGGTAAATTCAATGTTGGCTTGTTTTATCATTCTTGCAAGTTCCCTTGTTGTAATTACATTATCTACATCTTGAAAACCATTTACTTTCATTTCTTCTCTTTGTCTTTCAAACTTTTTAGCAATACATGGCATAACTGATACCACATATATTTTGCTTGGATCAATTTCTTCTTTTTTTGCAAAATATGATTTTATTAAAGCTCCAAACATTTGATGTGGTGATTTACATGTTGATAGGTGTGGTAATAAATCAGGATAGTTCATTTCTATATATCTTACCCACCCAGGTGAACATGATGTAATCATTGGGAGATTATCATTTTCTTTATATCTTTCTATAAATTCATGTGCTTCTTCCATTATTGTAAAATCTGCACCTGTGTTTGTATCAAAAACTTTGTCAAAGCCAAGTCGTTTTAAAGCTGTTACCATCTTTCCTGTGACATTTGTGCCTATTGGCATTCCAAATTCTTCTCCTAATGCTACACGAACAGCTGGTGCTGTTTGAACCACAACATATGTATCAGGGGCTCTTAGTTTTTCCCAAACTTCTCCTATTGTTTCTTTTTCATGTAAAGCTCCTGTTGGACAACTTTGTATACATTGACCACAAAATGTACAATTTACATCATTTAAACTGCTATCACTTACTGTTGAAACACAAGATTCAAATCCACGATTTACACATGCTATTGCTCCAATTCCTTGTACATTTTTACATGTAGCTACACATCTCCTACAAAGTATGCATTTATTGAAATCTCTTACTATAGAAGGTGAGTCGTCATCTATTTTGTGTTCTACCATTTCTCCCGGAAATTCAACATCTAAAATATTAAATTTTCTTGCCAAACTTTGTAGTTCACAGTTTTCTGAGCGTATGCATTTTAAGCAATCTATCTTATGGTTTGAAATAATTAAATCTAAAACAACTCTTCTTGCTTCTAAAACTTCTGGTGTGTTTGTATGTACAACCATGCCTTCTTCTGCTTTTTGAATACAAGATGTTGCAAAACCTCTTCTACCTTCTATTTCGACAATGCACATCCTACATTCTCCTACTTCATTTATGTCTTTTAGATAACATAGTGTAGGAATATCTATTCCTGCTTGCCTTGCTGCTTGTAATATCGTTGTACCTTTTTTTACCTGAACTTTTTGATTATCAATTATCAAATTTACTAATTCTTCGTTCATGTGCTACCCTCCTTAAAATTTTCTATCCTATTGCTTTGAAAGGACAAGTTGTTAGGCATGTTCCACATTTTATACATTTTTCTTGGTTTATTACTCTTTTATCTCTGCCTTCTCCTTCAATTGCACCTACTGGACAATTTTTTTGGCATAAACCACATCCTTTGCATTTTTCTGGATTTATCATAATTTTTGCCATTGCTTTACATTCTAATGCACGACAAATTTTATCAACTGCATGTTCTTGAAATTCATCTCTAAAATATTTTAGTGTACTTATAACTGGATTTGGTGCACTTTGTCCTAAACCACATATACTTGATTTTTG
>CANRBU010000038.1 GCA_947628925.1 uncultured Clostridia bacterium
GCTACTTCTGATGCTGGTTTGTTTGCTTCTAAAATAGCTTGAATTAGCATGATTGATGTTAATATTCCATCGCCTGTTGGATTATAATCTAATAAAATAATATGTCCTGATTGTTCTCCTCCTAGACTATATCCTCCTTTTTGCATTTCTTCTAATACATATCTATCTCCTACTTTTGTTTGTAGTAAATTAAAATTATTTTCTTTTGCATATTTATGCAATCCTAAATTGCTCATAACTGTAGCAACTATTGAATCTTTTGCCAATTTTCCTTCTTTTTTAAGATATTGTGCAATAATTGCTAAAATTTTATCTCCGTCAATTTCTTCTCCATTCTCATCTACTGCTAAACATCTATCACCATCACCGTCATATGCAAATCCCATGCTTAATCGATTTTCGATTACATATTTTTTTAACATATCTAGATGTGTTGACCCACAATTTTCATTTATATTAATACCAGTTGGAGCATTATTAATAATATGGTATTGAATGCCTAATGCTGTAAATACTTTTTCCGCAACTTTATATGTAGCTCCATTTGCTGCATCTATGCCTATTACAAAATCTATTCTATTTAATGCTTCTATGCGGTTATCAAAGTTTTTTCTGAAAAAATATACATATTCATCTAACAAATCTTCTCTATATTCTGAAACTCCTATTTTGTCATTTGTAGCTATCAGTTCTTGCATTTTTTCAGATTCCATAATTTCTTCAATTTCTTCTTCTAAGCTGTCTGGTATTTTTGTACCTTTATCACTAAAAAATTTGATACCATTAAAGTCATATGTATTATGTGATGCAGAAATCACAACACTTGCATCTGCTTTTAACTTTCTTGTTAAATATGCTACTGCTGGTGTTGGAATTACTCCTAATAATTTTACATTTGCACCATAACTTAAAAAACCTGCTACCATTGCACTTTCAATTAAGCTTCCTGAAAGTCTAGTATCTCTCCCTATCAAAATTGTAGGAATATGGTTTGTATGTTTTGAAAATACATATCCTGCTGCTTTCGCAACTTTATAAACTAACTCTGGTGTTAGCTCTGTATTTGCAATTCGTCTAATACCATCTGTTCCAAAATATTTTCTCATTTTTAATCACATTCCTTTCTAAGGCACAAATTGGTTGGAAAAGAATTAAATTTTGGCAAGGAAAATTTTGTTAAAAAGGCAAGGGCGCATACTTTTTGTATGTAACCGCGTTTTTAATGAAATTTGACACAGCCAAAATTGTAATTATTTTTCAACCTTATCTTCCTTTCTAAAGTACATTTCATTAATTTGATGCCCATTTCACCATTTTTATATCATTGTATTTTTTTAATACTTCTCTATATTTTTGGTATTCTTCTTCCCATAATTCTGATGGGACTTTATCGAATGCATTAAATATTTTTTCTGCTTCTGCCAAATATATAACTTGCTCTTGTGGAGACATGTTTTCATATTGTTTTGCGAATTTATATAATTTATCTAACATTTGGTTAGCATCAATAAATCCCCAAAAATCTTTTACTTTCATTCCTGCTAATTTTATTTGCATTATTGCAAAAGCAATTAGGGCAAAAGCAAAAAAACTTAATACATATATTATCAGTAAAATTCCTGACATTTTTTACACCTCTTACTACATTTTAGTTATTCTGCCATTTTATATATTCTTGCTTGATTTTATTAGCTACTTCATTTGGTGTTAAGTTTGTAGTGTCTATTACAAAATCGTAATTTGACATGTCATCTTTTCTTATGTGATACACCTGCCAATAGCGTTCATTTTCTATTTTATATCTTTCAATCATATCTTGCTTTTGTTCTTCTATTGTTGCAAAATTTTCTGTATCTTTTCGTTCTGAATCTTCAAAAGCTCTTTTAGCTGCTACATCAATATCAACTTTTAAATATACTTTAAAAGATTCTGGAACAGCATACCAACCTAGTCTAGCATCTATTATAAAATTGTCATGAGTTTTTGCATATTCTGACGCACTATTTTCAATTTGTATATCGATTTCTGGATGATCTACTACATATTTATTAAATGTTGTAATATCTATCCCCATTTTCTTTGCTAAATCTCTTGCATATTGACCATTTCTATAAATTCCATAGTTTAAATCTTCCATGAGAATTTTAGATACTGTTCCTTTTCCTGCTGCTAAATCTCCTGCCAACGAAATTATATTTTTTTTCATTTTTAGCTCATTTCCTTCCTCTAAATGGCATAATTTTTTCTTCTATCCTACTATGTTTTCATTATTTTTTATTATAGTTACTTTTCCCTCTGCAATTTCATCTGCTGCTAATGTTACTGTTGATTCTTCTTTTTTATTTGTTAGAGGTTCTGCTCCCATTGATAATTGTCTTGCTCTTTTTGATGTTGCTATAACTAATTCATATCGATTTTCTGCCTTTTTTAATAAATCATTTACTGTTGGTTTTACCATCATTTTTAATTACCTACCTTTTTATTCTTTTTCATCTTCTAATGCTGTAGCAATTGTAGTAATATCTTTGTCTACTCTACTTGCAACTGTTTCAGGTTGAACAGCTGAAAGAATAATATGACCTGAATCCATTATTAAAACTGCTCTTGTTCTTCTTCCGTATGTGGCATCTACTGCCGTTTTGTTATCTTTCGCTTCCTGTACCATTCTTTTGATTGGTGCCGACTCTGGGCTAACTATTGCTACAATTCTTTCAGCAGAAACAATATTGCCAAAACCTATATTAACTAATTGCATACTCATTCCTCCTCTATTCTATATTTTGGATTTGTTCTCTTATGTTTTCTAATTCTGTCTTTATATCAACAACATTATTAATAATTTCTAATTTATTCGCCTTTGAGCCTATTGTGTTTGTTTCTCTATTCATCTCTTGTATTAAAAAGTCTAATTTTTTTCCAATTGCATTTTGATTTTGATTATTTATAAATTCTTTAAATTGTTCAATATGACTTTTTAATCTTGTTAACTCCTCTTCTATTGAACATTTATCTGCATATATTACCACTTCTTGAGCTAATCTATTTTTATCAATTTCTTCTGTTTTTAAGATTTCTTGTATTCTCTTTTCTAATTTTACTACATATTCTTCAATAAGTCCAGTAGAAACTTTAGATACTTCTTCTGTTTTTGCTTTAACCAAATCTATTCTAGAAATTAAATCTTCTGCAATCTTTGTTCCTTCAAATGTCCTCATTTCAAGCAATTTAGTCAAAGCTTCATTTGTTGCTTCTAGTAGTTCTTTTTTAATTGTGTCATCTTCTTGGTTTGAAATAACATTTAATACATCTGGTAATTTTGTAATTTCTACTATATTGATGTCTGTAGATGTGTTGGTTTCTTTTGCTAGTTCTTGTAATTGAGTAATATATTTTTTGGCAATTTCTTTATTTATAATTATTTCTTCTTGCTCAGCACTATAATTTTGAAATGTTATATATACTTCTACTTTTCCACGGCTAATTTTTGAAGAAATTTCTTTTTTTAAATCTTCTTCTAAGTAATTTAATTGTTTTGGCATTTTTATTGATATATCTAAATATCTATGGTTTACACTTTTTATTTCAATTTGATATTCTCTTTTTTCTTTAACTATGTGACTTTTTCCAAAGCCTGTCATGCTTTTAATCATAAAATATCATCCCTTTCTAATATAAAATTAGGGTGAATTATTCCTCTTTGCTTTTTGATGTTTTCTTTTTACTTGTATTTTTAGTTTTTCCCGTTGTTGAAGTTGTTTTTTTAGTTTTACTTGTTGTTGTTTTTGCTTTTGAACTTGTTTTCTTAGTCTTATTTTCTGTTTCGTTTAAATTTGTTGTTTTAGGCTTGCTTGCTGTTTTTGCACTTGTTTTCTTAGATTTATTTGTTGTTTTTGAATTTGTGCTTTTTTTATTTTCTGTTGTTTTACTTTTTTGTTGTACTTTTTCTGGTTCTTCTTCATTTTTTATTCTTTTAGTTGCTTCTTTTTTTATTGGTTCTTCTTTTTTTACAATTTCTTTTACATCACTTATATTTTCTAATAATTGTTTTCTGCCTTTTGTATATATTATAATTGCTTTTAATGTACAATAACTTGCAAATATATAAGCACTTGCTCCTAAATATATTGAAAAATCAAAATTGTATTTTTTTATAATATATGTGATTGATAAAGAATGAAAAGATAATACAAAACACTCTATTGCTGTAATTCCTCTACTTCCTTTTTCCTTATTATATGCTTGTTCTGTAAAATATAGCCCTACTATCATAATCATCCCAGCAAATACTTGGATATCTTTTTCTAATCTTGACATTACCATAGTAGCATTTGCTAATATTAATAAATTAAAATAAAGCATTGCAACAATTGCAAACATAATATTATAAAAAATTTCATTTGATGTTTCTTCTGATATTTTTAATTTATTTTTTTGTTTTTTATTTTTTAGGTTTAGACTTATCATTTGCGTTTCTTCTACTTTTTTTCCTTCTTCTAGTGTTGACATGAAGTCCCCTCCTATTCTTCGAATTCATACATTATATTGCTTAATACATTTAATGCTACTGTTTCTGTTCGTAAAATTCTATTGCCTAATGTAATAACTTTTATTCCACTTTTTTGCAATGTTTCTACTTCTTCAAATTCTATGCCACCTTCAGGTCCAATTATAATTCCAATCTTTAACTTTTGTTTTTCCTGGTAGCTATCTTTTAATTTTTGTAATTCTTCTTTTAAAGTGTTATTTTTTTCTTCTTCATATGCCAAAAATATAGCATCATATTTTGGTATTAATTCTATAATATCAAAGATTTTTATACTGTTTTTTACTTGTGGTATAAGACTTCTGCCACATTGTTTACTTGCTACTTCTGAAATTGTTTGCCATCTTGCTATTTTTTTATTTTGATCTTTTATATGCATTACACATCTTTTCATTTCTACAGGATAAATGTCGTATACGCCTAATTCAACTGATTTTTGGATTACTAATTCCATCTTATCACTTTTTGGTAATCCTTGAAATATAGTCACTTGAACCTTTGATTCAGCATTTTTTGCCTTATAATCTGTAATTTCTAAGAAAATATCAGTATCTGTTATTTTTTCTATTTTACCTGTAACATCTAATTGTTCATTTGTAATACATATTTCTAGTGTATCCCCGATTTTTTTGCGTAATACATTTTTTATATGGTTTACATCTTTTCCTTGTATATCAATAGTTTTATTATTAACTTGTTCATTTGTTACAAAAAATTTAGGCATGCATTTCTCCTTTTTTTCAAGTATGGCATGATTATATCATTATTTTATATTTTTTTCAAGTATACTGGTTGTTATGTTCTATTTTCATCTATGTAATATTTCTTTTATTTTGTTTATAATTTTTTTAAATATATTTTCTTTATATTCTACTATATCTACAGTATTTGTAATGTCTTTGTTTGTTTGAACATCTTTTTCTTTAGATTTAAAAACATTATCTGTATTATATTTTTGCATTTTATGTAATTCTATTTTCTGATTTTCTTTACATTCTATAATATCTATCTTTTCCTTCTGTTCTGGAGTTGCTAGATATTTTTTAAATAAAGCAAATAAAATAGCCCTTGTTTCTTCTAAAAATGGTTGTTCTAATATACTTACATCTTCGTTTATATTAAGTCTATAATCAAGGTTTCTGTTTTCTTTAATTGTATTTATTATATTTACAGGTATTTTACTGTATTCATCTTTATTTAAATTGCATAGCACAAAATATACTTCTGCTAATGAGTCTTTACTCATTTTCACCTACATCAACTCCGTTCTATCTCTTGTAATTCTGTCATAGAATCAACTATTTTTTCTCCCTCTTTACGTTGTAATGTGTTCACTTGTGAACCTATTTTCCCAATATCATTTCCTGTTAATTGTTTTACTTTGATTGCATTTTTATAAAAGGCAATCTGCGCACTTATTTCTTTTACAAAATCTATATCTTCTGGTATTTGAGCACTTAATTCTGATTTTTCTTCTTCACTCATACTATCATATTCTTTAATGTAGTTGTTTAAAATTTTCTTCTTTTGTAATATTTCTTGTCCATCTGCTAATTTGGTACCTCCATAAAAATCAACATATAAATCTAAAAAAATAGTTTCAATTTCTTCTTCGCTAATTTCATATACTTTTAATAAATCAATCATTTCATTTTCTGGAAAAATTTTTTTATTCATGCACTCTGCAATTTCATATAACAAAATCTTTCTTTTTGCTGTATTTATTCTCTCTTTTGATTTATTAATACTATTTTCTTCACTATCAGATACATAAAATTCTTTTCTAAATTGTTCTTTTTCTTCTTCTGGAATATTTTCAGATGCTAATATATCATATAACTCCATTTGCCATGAAGAATTAAGTCCACTTTTCTTTGCTTCATCTTTAATAATATATTCCTCTATAGCTTCTTGCAATGGAATCATTTTATTTCTCATTATTGAAACGACTCTTTTTGAATCTATCTTCTCATTTAAAAGTAAATGTTTTAATAAAACATTATATTTTTCAAAAATCCATTTTGATGGAATCTTTTGTCCATTTTTTTTATAATCTTCTAAAGCCTCCTCTACACTAGCTCCCATCGTTATACGATAATGTATACAACTATAATTAATTCCATTGTCTATACAATATTGGTATAAACTATTTTCATTATACTCTAATTTTTGAGGTAAAATTCTCCCTCTTCTAGTATTTTGATTTTTGCTTGTTAAATTTGAAATTAAGTTTGTTATTTGTCCACCATTTATAAGATAGTTAACAAGTTCTCCTTCCCTAATACCTAAAATAATTGCTAAATCTGAATAAGTTATATTTTTTCCAGAATAGTTTATTACTTGCTTTTTTAAATCTTGTATTTTTATCATAAATACTGCTTTATTTGCATCTCTATCATATCTTCTAATATATCTTCCAAGTCTTAATTCTCTAATTCCTGTTTCTTCTGCCAAAGCCTTTATACTGTCGAATTGTTTTCCATTATAATTATATACTATTTTTGAATCTAAATAGTCTTGTATAACTTCCTCTGCATTTTCCCCCTCATATTCATTTAACAATCTTCTTAAAATCTGTTCTGATATATTTGTTTCTTTAACAATTTCTGATATACGCATCTTTTTTCCATTATATATGTAAGTTTTTATATTGTTTTTTTGTGGCTCTTCTTCTCTGCTTTTTTGTTTTCTCTCTTTTTCCTCTAATATTGCATCTATAGTTTCTTCAAAATTGTTTTCAAATTCAGTTCTTCTTTTGATATATTGTCTAGTCGAAATACCTAGTTCTTGCAAGGCTTTGCGTAAAGAAGAATATGTTTTCCCTTTGTATGTATATCCCTCATATTTTCCATGATTTCTTTCTTGATATTGAATATAAGCTTCATCTGCATTTCCGTTTGTTTCTTTTAAATATCTTCTTAATGTTGGTCTTGGAATATCCATAGCTTGTGACAAGCTATTCAAAGATTTATATGTTTTCCCTTGCCAAGTGTAATTTTCACTTTCTTGTTCTTGTTTTTTTAACCTTTTTACTGCATTTTCTATATTTCCTTCTTTTTCTATATATTTTGCAAGTGTCGTTACTGTTATTCCCAAATATTCTGCTAATTCTGCTTGTGTACGATATCTCTTTCCATCTATAATTGCAAATGTATGCTGATCTTCATACATTTGCATTGCCTCTTCTAAATTGTTTTTTGATAGTTTTAAATATTTTGCAATTGTTCCTTTGGTTAAATTTAAACTTTGCGCAGCTTCTTCCATTGTCCTATATGTTATTCCTTTATATGTGTATATAGTTTTTTCATTTTTATATCTTAATACTATATCATCAATGGTTTTATCTGGATTTTCTTCTATTAATCTTTTTAATGTTTTTCTATTAATATCAGTTGCTTCTGATAGTTTAACTAGAGATTCGTATGTTTGCCCATTATATTTATAAGATTTTTTTTCCATATTATTTAACTTCTCCTACTAATTTATTTTTTTACCATTATCCAAACATTAAAAAATTCTTAAGAAATCATTATATGTCACATAAATTGATAATGCTATTAATATTGAAAATCCTATTAATTGTATTTTTATTTCTGTTTGCTCATTTAGTGGTTTTCTGCGAATTGCTTCTATTATAAGTATTAGTATTTTTCCACCATCTAGTGCTGGTATTGGTAATAAATTTGTAACTCCTAATGATAATGAAATAAGTGCTAACATATATATAAATTCTTGAAATCCATTTGTTTTTGCAACAACTTCTGATATTCCTACTGGTCCCATCATTTGGTCAACTCCAACTTTACCAGTAAATAGTTTTTTTACATTATCTAAAATTGAAAATGCAAATGTTTTTGTTTCAATTCCTCCATATATTAAATGATTTATCAAGGTATCTTCTGCTTGTTGTAAAGTAACTCCTATATAATATGTGTATTGTGTATCTGGATAAATTTCTATTTTTACTTCTTTTCCATTTCTTTCTACTGTTAGCAAAATTACTCCTTGCCCTTTTTCTTGAATTTTTCCGTATTGCTTTTTGAGTATCCCCATTTATTTTTTCATTATTAATCTCAAGTAATTTATCATTTGCTTGAATACCCTGTTTTTCTGCAGGGCTTCCTTTATCAACCGCAACAATTTTACATTTATCATCTAAATAAATTCCTGTATATTTACTACTTACTGCTGTAGGCTTTGCAGTATATTCTTTTATTTCTCCTTGCCTTTCAATTTTAAGTTGGACTTCTTTATCACTATTTTTTTCTATAATAGCATTTATATCATACCTATTATTAATTTTGTGACCATTTATTTCAATAATTTTGTCATTTTTTTGCAAACCGATTTCTTGTGCTGCATAACCATCAATAGTTTTATCTACTACATTTGTTACATAATTACCTGTAGATGACATTAAAATAAAATATACAATTAAACCAAAAAGAATATTTACAGTTGCACCTGCTCCTACTATTAATAATCTTTTTGGAATACTTGCTTGAGAAAAAGAGCCTTTGGTTTCTGACCTTTGCTCTTCTCCTTCCATGCTACAAAATCCGCCAAGCGGAATTAGTCGTAGTTCATATATTGTTTCTTTTCCTTTTTTCTTAAAAATAGTAGGTCCAAAGCCTATTGCAAATTCATTAACTTTGACTTTACAAAGTTTTGCAACTAAGAGATGACCTGCTTCATGAATTAAAATTAAAAATCCTAATAAACAAATAATTTTAAGTGCTGAAATTAAAAATGGAATCAATATATATCCTCCTCTACATCAATGTAAAAAATGCATATGCAAATGGTGCTAAAAATAATAAGCTATCAATTCTATCTAACATTCCACCATGTCCTGGAATCAAATTACTAAAATCTTTTATTTCAACATATCTTTTTATGCTAGATGCTGAAAAATCACCTATTTGACCCATCAAGCTTAAAATAACTCCTATCATTGCAATATATGCATAAGAATAATTCATATTCCAATATGTGTTTGCAAAATATGTATATGC
>CANRBU010000039.1 GCA_947628925.1 uncultured Clostridia bacterium
CTTATGACAACAGAATTTATTGACTTAAAAGAAAATATGACAGTTGATGAAGCTTTTAAGTTTATAAAACGTAAAGAGTTAAAAACGGAAACAGTTTATAATTGTTATGTAGTAGCAGTAGATAGAAAATTGCTAGGGACAGTTGACATTAAGGACCTTTTAGTTGCGGAACGAGATGAACAAATAAAAGACATTATGGATACCAATGTGGTTAAAATAAATACATTAGATGACCAAGAAGATGTAACAAAAATGTTTGATAAATATAACTATGTTGCTCTTCCCGTAGTAGATAAAGAAAATAGACTTGTTGGAATAATAACAATTGATGATGCTATTGATGTTATTCAAGAAGAGACATTAGAAGATTTTGAAAAAATGGCTGCTATTACGCCAAATGATGATGATACTTATTTAAAAACAAGTGTATTTAAACATGCAAAAAATAGAATTATTTGGCTACTAATATTAATGATTTCAGCAATGCTTACGGGTGAAGTTATTGAAAACTATGAAGCAGCTATTTCTACACTGCCTATATTAGTAGCATTTATCCCAATGCTTATGGATACTGGTGGAAATTGTGGTTCACAAACTTCAACACTTATTATAAGAGGACTAGCAATGGAAGAACTTTCTACAAAAGATATTTTCAGGGCAATATGGAAAGAAATTAGAGTAGCAATTCTTGTAGGAATAGTTCTTGCTATAGCAAATTCAATAAGAATTATGATACAATATAATGATTTAAAAATAGCAATTGTTGTTGGGGTTACCTTGGTTTGTACAGTAATAATGGCAAAATTGCTTGGATGTATTTTGCCTATGTTGGCAAAAAAGTTAAAGCTAGATCCAGCAATTATGGCAGCACCTTTAATTACAACAATAGTTGATACATTATCTGTGTTAGTATTTTTTAATATTGCAACATTGGTATTTAACATTTAGAAAGGAATGGGGTAGGTTGAAAAATTTAATTCTTTTCCAACCAAGTTTGTGATTTAGGAAGGAATGTGGTAAAAATGAAAATAACAACTAAAGGAAGATATGCACTAAGGGTTATGATAGATTTAGCTATTAATAGTAACGGAAAATATATATCTTTAAAGGATATTGCAGTTAGACAAGAAATATCTAATAAGTATTTAGAGCAAATTATTGCTTTGTTGAATAAGGCTGGATATTTGAAAACTGCTAGGGGAAATAACGGTGGCTACCAACTAGCTAAACGCCCAAGTGAATATACAATAGGAGATATTATTAGAGCAACAGAAGGAGAATTAGCACCAGCATATTGTTTAACTGAAGATGGAGAATGTGAAAAAAAAGAAAATTGCAAAACATTTTCTTTTTGGAAAGGCTTAGATGATACTATAAATCAATACATGGATAGTAAAACATTAGAAGATTTAGCAAAATAAAATGCAATTCCTATTGACTTACTAGGAAATATATGATATAATTCCTAGTAGTTTAATAGGAAATAAAGTAAAATTAAAATTTTACTGAATCAAATCCTAAAAAATAAAAGAGGAAGGAAGAGATGTATGGATACAATTTATTTAGACAATAATGCGACAACAAAAACAGATGATGAAGTCTTGAAAGCTATGTTTCCGTATTTTTCAGAAAGCTATGGAAACCCATCATCAATCTACAAAATAGGTAGAGAAAATAGGAGAGCAGTAGAGGAAGCAAGGGAAAAAGTTGCTGAAGTTTTAAACTGCGAACCAAATGAAATATATTTTACTGCAGGTGGAAGTGAAAGTGATAATACAGCAATAAGAGGAATTGCATATAGTTATAAGAAAAAAGGAAATCATATTATCACATCAAAAATTGAGCATCCGGCAGTATTAGAAACTTGCAAACAGTTGGAAAAAGAAGGCTTTGAAGTAAGCTATATAGGTGTAGATGAGAATGGTATTGTAAAATTAGATGAATTGCAGTCTGCTATAAGACCAACAACTACTCTTATTACTATAATGTTTGCAAACAATGAAATTGGAACAATTGAACCAATAAAAGAAATAGGAGAAATTGCTAAAAAGAATAATATCGTATTTCACACAGATGCAGTTCAAGCAGTTGGAAGCGTAAGAATTGATGTTCAAGAATTAAATATTGACAGTCTTTCATTATCAGGACATAAATTCTATGGACCAAAGGGAATTGGTGCATTATATGTAAAAAAAGGAGTACAATTTCAAAAATTTATAAATGGTGGACATCAAGAAAGAAATAAAAGAGCAGGAACAGAGAATGTACCAGGCATTGTAGGTTTAGGAAAAGCAATAGAATTAGCATATCAAGATTTAGAAGAACACAATAAGAAAATAAAAGAATTGCGTGATTATTATGTGGAACAAATTGAAAAAAGAGTTCCTTATATCAAAGTTAATGGAGATAGAGAAAAAAGATTACCAGGAAACAGCAATATTTCATTTAGATTTATTGAGGGTGAAGGACTTTTATTAAACTTAGATTTGAAAGGTATTTGTGCATCAAGTGGAAGTGCATGTACATCAGGCTCACTAGATCCATCACATGTATTACTTGCTATTGGTCTACCTCATGAAATTGCACATGGTTCATTAAGAATTTCTATTGGAAAATATAATACAAAAGAAGAAATTGATTATACTATTGATAGTATAGTTGAAATTGTGGCAAGGCTTAGAGAAATGTCTCCTTTATGGGAAGAATTTAATGAAAAGAAATAAAAAGGAAAGGAAATAATAATTATGGAATATACAGATAAAGTAGTTGATCATTATACAAATCCAAGAAATGTAGGAAAAATAGAAGATGCTTCAGGAGTTGGGGAAGTAGGTAACCCAGTTTGCGGAGATATTATGAAAATGTTTATAAAAGTTGAAAATAATATAATTGTTGATGTAAAATTTAAAACTTTTGGATGTGGAGCAGCAATTGCAACTAGCAGTATTTCAACAGAAATGATAAAAGGAAAAACAATAGAAGAAGCATTGGCTTTAAAAAATACAGATGTAGTAAACAGTTTAGGAGGTTTACCACCAGTAAAATTACATTGTTCAGTTTTAGCAGAAGAGGCTATCCATGAAGCTATTGCAGACTATTATAGAAAAGAAGGAAAAATGACAGAAGAAGAAATTAGAGAAAAATGTAACTTAAAAGAACATCACTGTGAACACTGTGGAGACTAGGGAAAATACGTAAATAAGAGATATATATTTAGAAGAGAGTTTCTTGAAATATAACTCAAAACGGTAGACATAATAAAGAAATGTAAACCGTAATGCGAAGTTATATGTAAAAAGAAACTCTTTTTTTGTACTATATATGCTACATTAAAACGTTTTTGCCATTATTGCAATTTTGGAAATCTAATATCCGTAAGTGTTTAAGAATGTTGCAAAAAGATACAAAAATGTAAACAAAATGTAATGCCAAAAAAATTGAAAAACCCTTGAAAATACAGTATAATAAGGAAGAATAAAAGGAAGAAATTATGAAGAAAAAATTAGTAATAAAAACAATATCAAAATTATGTATTTTAAGTGTGATAGGTTTATTATGCTATCCAGCAATTTCTGATATCTATGATGCAATAAACACATCTCATATAATAAGTGAGTATGAACAAGTAGCAAATGAAATTGAAAACCAAGATTATATGGATATAATAGAACAAGCTAATAGATATAATGAAGAGCTAGCAAAAAAGCCATCAAACTATGAATTATCACAAGAAGAAATGGAAAAATATAAATCCATTTTAAATATTGATGGAAATGGGCTTATGGGGACTGTAATTATTTCTAAAATTAATGTTGAACTTCCAATATACCATACAGCAGAAAAGGAAATATTAAAAAAATCAGCAGGACATATTCCAGGGTCTTCAATTCCAGTAGGAGGAAAAAGTACACACTCTATTATTCTAGCACATACAGGCATGGTATCAGCAAAATTATTTACAGAATTACCTAAACTGGAGAAAGATGATATATTCCAAATTAGAGTGTTAAATGAGATTTACAATTATCAAGTAGATCAAATTACAACAGTATATCCTAATGAATTAGAAAATTTAAAAATTATAGAAGGACAAGATTATTGCACACTAGTCACTTGTGTACCAATAGGAGTAAATGACCATAGACTTCTTGTGAGAGGACACAGGGTAGATAATAATGAGCAGAATGTAGTAACATTAGAAAAAAGTGTGATTACAAAATTACAGCAAGGAAAAATTCTTTCAAATTACGAAATATATATGGTTATTATTGCAATTTTATTATTTATTATAGGTTGCTGTTATCCATTTTTCAAATGGTGTTTAAAATCTAGAAAGGAACGTGATAAATGATGAAAAAATTAGTATCAATGATTTTAATTGTGTGTATACTAGGTATTGCACTGCCGATGAATGGTTTTAAATCATTAAGTATTGCTGAGGAAAATAATTTAATAACAAAAAACTCGTTACATTTTATTATACAACATTGGCATGATGTGCCAGATGAAACTGATGATTCGGAGAGCGAGCAACTTATTGATGTTGTAGAAGGTTATATTGCTAAAAACAATGAAAACAAATATGATTTCTACTATGTTGACGAAACTAATGGTGAAACAAAAAAAATTACAGGTAATTTAACAGAAATATCACCTTATATTGAAAATATAGATACAGAAACAGGAATAATAACACTTTCTATAAAACCAATTACTAATGAAGAGGGAGTCGCTTTAGAAAGATTTTCAGGAATTTCTCTTTCAGCGGGACATGGTGCAATAGATTCTAGCAAAGAAGATACTATTGAAATTACATATCAACCTAATGTTCATTTGGTAAAAGCACAAGTATATTACTCAAATGAGGGAATAACGGTGTTTGGCAGTGGAAGAGATGATGCTGTTTTTGGAAATAGTGATATTCAACAAAATTTGGAGCAAGATACAGAATGGGTATATACATATAAAAAAGATAAAGAACCAAACAAAAAAGGTGATGTAGTTAAAGATATCAATCAAAAACCAGTATATAACAAAGAAGATTTACCTAAAGATTTAGTAGAAGGTGAAGATGTTCAAAAAGTAAAAGTTTATAGTACACTTGCAGGATTACATACTGATAAAACAGTTACAGCTGTTGATGGTAGAACATTCAATGTGGATTTGGAATCATGGTTTTCTGGAGCACCAACTGCAAATATAGGTTTAATCCTAGATTCTTCAGGTAGTATGGCATTTTCATCAGATGAGTTAAAGCCTATTAATATAAATGAATTAGGATTATCAGAGGAGCAAAAAGAAAAACTTTCTGAAAAAATTTTAAAAGAAGGTAGGTATGTTGAAAATCCTACAGCAGATACATGGAGTAAAGAAATTTTTCTTACTAATGAGGAAGTAAATTCAATTCTTAATATTTATAATACTGATGATTCAAAACTTAGTGCTAGTGATTATTCATATTATGTATTTGATGAGAGAGATTCAGTTAACGAATATGTAGCTTTAGGTTACTGGGATGGTTCTTTAAAAGATTTAAGAGATAAAATTATAGGATACTATCAATTTAATAGAGGAACAAGCGAAGAACCAGATGAAAGAGATTGGTTAATAAATAGTGCAACAGGACAATCAGCAAAATTAGTAAATCAAGTTAAAAACAATGAACAAATCACTTTTACAGATGCACCGTTGCCAGATAATTGGCAGACTGATCCTCGTATAAAGATGGATGGAGAGAACGGACTAAAAATAAAAAATATCAATGATGGCGTTGGAGTTTTACTTGATGCAGTACCAAGTAGTTCAAATTTTAGTGTTTCATTTTCTATAAAGAAAGATGGAAAAACTGATGATACTGCAGACCCACAGAATTATACAGATATTTTATATATAGGTGAAATAGAAAATAAAGAAAATTCTGAATATTTTAGGGCTATTCGTGATGGGCGTAATGGTGGTTCTGTATCAACACAAGGAAATTCAAGTGCCAGATTTAAAGGATTTAATAATGAAGTTATAAATGATAATAAAGTATCAGATATAAATACAGTATTTTCTTCTGCAAATACGGCACATACGATAACACTTGTTTTTAATGAAGGAAAATTAACAACTTATATGGATGGGGAAATTGCACAATCAAAGAATACTATGACGAATACAGATATACCTGTAAACTTAACTGGTAACAATATTGTTTTAAATGGATTTAATGATGGATATAATGGTGCAGACTTGTTTATTGATAATGTTGTAGTTATAGATGCACCACTTAGTAAAGAAGAAGTACAAGAATTAGAGAGTATCGTAAATGAAGAAGATGATAAGTCTGAATATATAATTTATAATAAATATAACAATAATGGAGAATTTAAAAGTATTGGTTCAGTAGCGAATAATTTTGTAGGATTAACTAAAGGGTTACCTGGATGGTACTATGTTAATTATGATTCTGAATGGGATGAAAAATATTTTAATAAAGATATTGAATCTTGTAAGAAATATTGGGGAATACCAACTAATACTAAGGAAGAGTTGATTTTTGAGGATACAATAACTGCTGATAGGGGTATTCAATTAAAAAATACAGGTTATACTTATGAGCCAGAAGAAAATACGCCAACACAGTTTTATATTGATGAAGATGGATATTTACGTTGCTTTTTTGCTTCAGGTACTCGCAAAGATGTTATAGGAACATCATTAGTATTTTTTAAAGAAGATAATCAACATATAAAAGCAGAAATTTTGCAGCGTGCTATAGGAAATTTTGCATTGCAGTTGAATGATGTTTCTCCTGATAGTAAAGTTTCAGCAGTTAGATTTAGTACAACAAAAGTTACAGAGCAAGATTATGATAAACTTGTGCTTCTAGATTGGACAAATGATGTTGGCGAAGTACAGAGTATGATGTCTTTAAATAGAGGTACAGGGGGAACAAGGGAAGGTACACCTAGTAAGCCACGAGAAGGACTTGAACCAATAACGCAATATAATTATGGTATTACGGGTGGTACAGCAACTTATACAGGTTTAAAATCTTTTTATCAACATTTGTCAACAAGAGTGGATCAATCGGCTGATAAATATTTAGTAATTTTTACAGATGGTAAAGATACAAGTCAAGATAAAAGAGCTGATGCTATTTCAGTAGCAAATAGCTTGAAAGAAGCAGGATATACAATATTCAGTGTTATGCTAACAGGAGGAAGTGTTGAAAAGAGTGAAGTAGCGACTTCAGAATATCAACAAGCAAAGAGTTTCTTATTACAACTTATTGGAACTTCAAATCCAGATGAAAATAAAGAAAATTACTTTTTCTCTACATTGGAAGGTTCAAAAAGTATAGATAGTTTAACACAAATATTTACTGAAACTATTTTAAAACGTGTTACATATAATCTTGCGGATTATACAGTAAAGGATTACATTGATCCGCGTTTTGACTTAGTTTCAAGCAATGGCAATATATATCATTTAAATGCTGATGGTAATGTTGTTATAGAAAATAAAGAAGGAACTGTAGAGGGACAATATAATGTAAAAGATGAGCCTATAATGGTTGCATTATCTAACAATTATGTAGTTGATGTAGAAGCTAGAAAAGCAGAGTTACATTATAGTGATGACATGTATTACTTAGTTTGGAAGAATCAAATAATTCCAGGCTGTACAGTTAATGCAAAGAGACTTCCTGTTTGGAATGCTCAATTAACACTTAGAGCAAAAGATGATTTTATAGGTGGAAATGCAATTTTGACTAACGGAAATTTAGAAAAAATGAATGTAGTATATCATGAGGGAGATAATAATTATTCTTCTGGAGTTGAAGATGTATATATTAAAGATGGGGATAATTATCCTTCTAAAGGTTTTCCGCGTGTTGCTGCTAATGTTTCTACAGAAGTAGATGATATGAGCAAAACTCAGTATATTTATTTAGGTGAAACGTTGTCTCAGGTAGATGCTTCTGAAAAACTATGGGAGAATGCTTATAATGAGCTAGAAGGTACAAGTAAGAATTATTTAGAATATCTTGAAAGATATGCTTTAAAAAATAATGAAACTTTAGCTGATTATCAAGACCATATTATGAATGGCGAGAAAATTAGAGTTCCTTATTATTATATAAAAAATGCAGAAAATTCTAATCAAACTGGAGGTAGTAAATATGAAGCGGATTTATTGGGATATTTAGAATATGAAATGTTGCCTGAAAATCTTGTAACTTATCCAGAAGATGGAATTGTTAAAGATAAAGATACAAGAAAAATGATTTTGACAGTGACATATGTTCCTCTTAATATAGAGCAGACACAAGGACAAGAGGAAAGTCGTGCAAAACAAAATAGTGAGTTAGTAACAGATTCAGATTATCATTGGAATGAAAAGTATAAACCAGCTCAGGGTGATATTGTAGATGAAGAAACTGTAAATGGTGATTATATTACAAATCAAGTTAGTGGTGAAATTGCATTGCAATTAAAACTTGGTAAAGATGTACAATCTCAAATTGTTAATAATGAATTGACATACCAAATAGATTTAATGCGTAGCTTTGGGGAAACAAAAGAAAAAGTCGGAACTTTTAAAGCCGTATGTAAAAAGGATAATTTGTCTGAACCAGATAACCAAGGAAATGTTTATATAACAGCAGATATAGAGTACAATGATGAAAATCAATTTATGAAACAATATGGATTACCAATAGGAACATATACACTTGAAAATCCTGTTGTTACAAATGGTACAGATGTTAAATTAGATGGACCAAAGGTTATTAAGGATTCTAAATTGTATACTGATGGAATTTTCACTGTTGGAACTGATGCAGAAAATGCACAAAATTATATTGCTTTACTTGGGGAAGATAATACTGTTACATTAGGCGCTAAAGATGAGGAAAGGGAATATACAGATTATCGTTTCGGATTACTACAAGTTGTGGCTACAAAAAATGTTAGTAAAGCTCCAAATACAAAAGAAGAAAGCCCTAGTTTAAAAGTGGAGGAAACACCTAGTACAAATTATGAATTGCCAAAAACAGGTAATAATTCTTTAGTTATACTTTTAGGAATAGCAGGAATTTTAGCAATAATAGGAATTGCTGCAGAAATATATGGTAGAAAGAAATAAAAGATAAAGTAAAAGCCACCATAAGCTATAAGCTTTGGTGGCTTTTATGGTGCGCCTGGAGGGATTCGAACCCCCGATCTGCAGGTTCGTAGTCGCACCCCAATCTAATTTTTAATATATCATGTAAATATTGAATTGTCAATAAAAAATCATGTAAGTACTTATACTAAATAGATTGAGGTAATTTATAAAAAATTTAATTC
>CANRBU010000040.1 GCA_947628925.1 uncultured Clostridia bacterium
TCAAGCATAACTCTTGCTGGAACTTCTTTCATTCCACCAATATAACCTGAATGATGTCTATATAATTTTTGATCTAATTTGTTACCAGTTAATTTTACATCTTTACAATTGATAATAATAACATGGTCACCAGTATCAATATTTGGTGTAAAAGTTGGTTTATGTTTTCCTCTTAATAATTTTGCAGCTTCTGTAGCAACTCTACCTAGAGGCTTATCAGTAGCGTCAATAATGTACCATTTACTTTTTACTTCATTTTTCTTTGCACTATAAGTTGTATTATTCATGGTGATAACACCCTCCTATATTTATAAATTTATATGAACCAAATCTTAAGTTACCGGGGAGAAACCCAAGATTTAAGCTTCATTTTACTTAATGCGTAACTATTTTATTACAAAATAGCGAATTTGTCAATATATTTTATAAAAAATCCCAAAAAAAGTATGAATATGGCGATGAAGAGGATAAAACTTTTACAAAAATTTTGAATAAATACTTGCAAAATATAAAAAAACGTGATAAAATAGCAATGTTCAAAATGAACAGTATCTCTACTCACTTAAAAAGGTGGGTTAAATCCAAAGGGAGGTGAACGCAGATGAATAAATACGAAAGTGTTATCATCATCAATCCAAATTTAGATGAAGCAGCAGTAAAAGCATTAGAAGACAAATTCACAGGATTGATAAACAAAAATGGAAAAGTAGAATCTGTAGAGGAAATGGGCAAAAGAAAACTTGCCTATGATATCAAGAAAAATTCAGAAGCATTCTATGTAGTTATCCATTTTGAAGCAAAACCAGATTCAGTAGCAGAACTTGAAAGAAACTACAGAATCACAGATGACGTATTAAAATTTATCGTTGTCAAAAAAGACTAATACATAGTCAAACAGTAAAAATCAAATAAAGTAAGGGACCTTTATGCGAAGTAAAGAAAGGTGATAAAAAATGAACAAAGTAATTTTAATGGGAAGACTAACAAGAGATCCAGAAGTTAGATACACTCAAACCAACAACACACTAGTAGCTTCTTTTAGCCTTGCAGTAAATAGAAGATTTGCAAAACAAGGAGAAGAAAGACAAGCTGATTTTGTTAATATTGTTGCATGGAGTAAAACAGGTGAATTTTGTAGCAAATACTTTAAAAAAGGTCAACAAGTAGGTGTGATTGGCAGACTTCAAACAAGAAATTGGGATGATGACCAAGGTGTAAAACACTATGTAACAGAAGTTGTTGCAGAAGAAGCTTATTTTGCAGATAGCAAAAGAGACGGAGAAGCAGGAAATGCAGCTTTTGATAGTAACTTTGGAGCCACAGCACCAGGAAACATGGGATCAGATTTTGAAGTAACATCTTCAACAGATGATTTACCATTCTAAAACCGAGAGGGGGAAATAAAAAATGGCAGACAAAAAGCAAAACAAGAGAAATAATAACAAAAATTATGATGAGGATTATAATCCAAGATTCAGAAAACAAAGAAAAAAAGTTTGCGTTTTGTGCAGTGATAAAAACTTTGAATTAGATTATAAAAATCCAGAACAACTAAAAAAATTCATAAATGATAAAGGAAAAATTTTACCAAGAAGAACAACTGGAGCATGTAGTAAACATCAAAGAGATATCACAACAGCGGTAAAAAGAGCAAGACATATTGCAATTTTACCATACACTCAAAATTAAAAAATAATGTTTAAAGAGCAAAAGCTTGAAAATCATGGCTTTTGTTCTTTTTTCTTGCAATATAAAAAGACTGATACTTGTTGATTCAAGTATCAGTCTTTTCGTTCAGACTAAATTGCTCTGAACTCTAAGGAAGGTCCACAGTAATTTAAAGCAGAGTCCTGCTTCGACTGTGAAAAATAAAACTTCTGAAAAACAGATTCCCGTCTCATTAAGAGACGATTGAACTTACTGGCCTGCAAACCATATTGGTTCGCATCAAATTCGCAATAGGCTCTCGAAGTGATATTCTTTAAACCACATGCGATACTGAGAGATGGATGATGGTCACAGCCATCTGTGAAATGAAGCTCTAAATGGTTTCCACTTTTGATAGACATACGGCCATAACAACCTCTAATCATGAGCAAGTTAAAAGTCTTAACCAAATCATCCAGTTCATTAAACTGCTTTCTCAGTGGAAAGTGTAAATTTACTGAAAGATTTGAGACTTCAGAGTCCAACACAGGAATTGACAGTTCAGGTATATCAGTATTAAACGAAGAAGATTTCTCACTCTCATTTAATAGACAAATATACTGACCATCATAGTCTGAGTCAAGTACAACAGGTGAATCATTACAACTGATTTTTGCTAAAGTTTCAGCAGCCTCATCAGAGAAATTTGCCAAATCACGTTGAATTTGGACAAATGAGTAACTCTTGCATCTGTGTACTGTTATACACAAAACATAAGAATTTCTCCGCTTGCTCACATTTACAGTAAGCTTGTTTCCGTTAAGTATCATCCGATCCAATACAGGACAGATAAATTTCAACTCCGGAAACTTGTTTTTCAATTCTAGTTGCAACATAGATGTCGCCCTCCTTATATAATATTTATACTGTACCACCATTTAGTGATACACTTATATTATAACTCTATTTACATAAAAGTGCAAGAGATGTCTTGTAAAGAAAAGCAAAACATGGTAAAATATAAACATATAACTAAGAAAGGAAAAAATAATATGAATCGAGAATTAGTAGAAAAAGTTGAGAAAGAAATAGAGCAACAATTTAAGAAAATTGAAAAAATATGTGAGACAAATAGTATAAAAGTAATAAAAGCTTTTCAAGATTGTAATTTACAAGAAATGCACATGCAATCTTCAACAGGGTATGGAATTGATGAATCAGGAAGAAATAAAATAGAAGAAATCTATGCACAAATTTTTAAAGCAGAAGATGCACTTGTAAGAAGCCAACTTATTTCAGGAACACATGCATTATCAATTTGCTTATCAGGTCTTTTACGCCCAAATGATACAATGCTTAGTATAACAGGAGCACCATATGATACATTACAAACAGTGATAGGTCTAGGAGAAAATCCAAGCAAAAGTTCATTAAAAGCATATGGAATAAAATATGAACAAATTGAACTTGTAAATAATGAATTTGATATAAAAACAATCCAAGAAAGAATAAAAAAACAAGACATCAAACTTATAGAAATTCAAAGATCACGAGGATATTCAACAAGAAAAAGTTTAACTATTTCACAAATAGAAGAAGCAATAAAGAAAATTAGAGAAATAAACAAACAAGTAATAATTATGGTAGATAATTGTTATGGAGAATTTGTTGAAGAAAAAGAACCAATAGAAGTTGGCGCAGATATTTGTGTAGGGTCACTCATGAAAAATTTAGGCTCAGGAATAGCTACAAGTGGAGCATATATTGTAGGAAGAAAAGACTTAATAGAATTATGTGCTGAAAGACTAACTGCACCAGGAATAGGAAAAGAGATAGGACCATCACTAGGTCAAAACACGAATTTCTTAAAAGGATTATTTTTTGCACCACAAGTAGTCGCAAGTAGTGTAAAAACTGCTGTATTTGCAAGTAAAATTTTGGAAGAATTAGGTTATAAAGTAGAGCCCAAATATGATGAGCAAAGAGCAGATATTGTGCAAACAATACATTTAGGTAGTAAAGAAAAATTAATAAAATTTTGCCAAGGTATCCAAAAAGGTTCACCAATCGACAGCCAAGTAATACCAGAGCCAGCAGATATGGGAGGATATGAAGACCAAGTTATTATGGCAGCTGGAACATTTACAGAAGGTTCTACAATAGAACTAAGTTGTGATGGACCAATAAGAGAGCCATATATTGCATATTTACAAGGAGGACTAACATACGAATATGGCAAATATGGAATTTTAAAGGCAATAGACGAAATGTCAAAATTTTCCACATAATGAAAGGAATGAAATAAAATGAAAGTAGTTGTCATTGGTGGTGGACCAGCAGGAATGATGTCAGCAATCACAGCAGCTAAAGAAGGAAATGAAGTTACTATAATTGAAAAGATGGATTCATTAGGAAAAAAACTTTTGATAACAGGTAAAGGAAGATGTAACATTACATCTTCTTTAGATATGGCAGATTTCATAAAAAATATACCAGGAAATGGTATGTTTTTATATAGTAGTTTTCAACGATTTACAAATCAAGATATTATAAACTTTTTAAATGAACAAGGTCTTAAAGTAAAAGAAGAAAGAGGCAATAGAATTTTCCCTGTTACAGATAAAGCACAAGATGTTTTAAACTGTTTCCTAAAAAAATTAAAAGAGTTGCATGTTCACACAATACTAGGAGAAAAAGTGGAAAAAATTATTACAGATGAAGGAAAAAATGTAAAAAGTGTAAAAACAAATAAACAAAATATTTTGGCTGATAAAATAATATTAGCAACAGGTGGAAAAAGTTATCCAACTACTGGTTCAAGAGGAGATGGATACAAGATTGCAAAAGACTTAGGTCATACAATAACAACAATAAAACCATCTTTAGTACCATTAGAAACATATGATGATGAAAAAAATAAAAGCTTACAAGGTCTATCGCTAAAAAATGTAAAAATTCAATTTATAGACAAAACGAAAAATAAAATCATTTACGAAGATTTTGGAGAAATGCTTTTCACACATTTTGGAGTATCAGGTCCAACAATTTTGAGTGGGTCAGCACATTTGATAAGATACAAAAATATAGATGAATTATTGAAAGAGCATAATATAATATTAAAAATAGATTTAAAACCAGCACTATCAATAGAACAGCTAAACAATAGAATTTTACGCGATTTTTCTGAAGAAAAAAATAAGCAATTCAAAAACAGTTTAGACAAATTACTACCTAAAAAAATAATTGAACCAGTTATTAAAGAAACAGAAATCAATCCTCAAAAACAAGTAAATATGGTTACAAAAGAAGAAAGAGAGAAACTAATAAAAATACTGAAAAATTTTGAAATAACAATAAAAACTTTTAGACCAATAGAAGAAGCCATAATTACAAGCGGAGGAATTAGTATAAAAGAAATAAACCCAAAAACAATGGAATCAAAACTTATAAAAGGTCTATATTTTGCTGGAGAAATAATTGATGTTGATGGCTATACAGGAGGATTTAATTTACAAATTGCATATTCAACAGGCTATGTGGCAGGAAGTGATTTTTAGAAAGGAAGATAAGGTTGAAAAATAATTACAATTTTGGCTGTGTCAAATTTCATTAAAAACGCGGTTACATACAAAAAGTATGCGCCCTTGCCTTTTTAACAAAATTTTCCTTGCCAAAATTTAATTCTTTTCCAACCAATTTGTGCCTTAGAAAGGAATGTGATTAAAAATGGACAAATTTTTGACAATAAAGCAAGAAGCAACAGCAGAAATATCAGAAAAAAAATCAAAATTTATTGCCAACATCATCCCAGTAGAAACAAAAGAAGAAGCGGAAAATGCAATAAAGAAAATCAAAAAAATTAATTATGATGCAAGACATCATTGCAGTGCATATCGAATAATAGAAGGAAACAGTATAGTAGAAAAATCAAGTGATGATGGTGAACCATCAGGAACAGCTGGAGCACCTATGTTAAATATTTTACAAAAAAATGAATTATGCAATGTTGTTATAATTGTAACTAGATATTTTGGTGGAATATTACTTGGAACAGGAGGACTATTAAGAGCATATTCAGAAGCTACCATAAATGCAATCGAAAACTCTCAAAAAGTAGAAAAAGTATTAGGAACTGAAATGGAAGTAACAATATTGTACTCAGAATATGAAAAATTTAAATATTATTGCCAAAAAACAGGAATAGTTATAGAAAAAGTAAGTTATGGAGAGAATATTGTATGTAATATTACACTAGAAGAAGAAACAAAACAAAAGTTATTGGCAGATTTTGAAACAAAGAATATAAATTTAGAACAATGTAAAGAATTTAATAAAAAATACATGGAAAAATGTATAATAAAATGACACTTTCATAAAGAAAAATGGAAAAATTTTACAATTTTCTTGCAAACCCTCAAAATTTAAAATATAATGCGAATTGTTGATTTACAACAGAAAAAAATTAGGAGGGTAACTATGAAAGAAAAAATTACATTATTAATTGCAGATGACAATCAGGATTTTAGCCAAACTCTTGCTAGATATTTAGAAAAGCAAGAAGATATGGAGGTTATTGGAATTGCAAAAGACGGTATAGAAGCTGTTGAAATGATATCAAACACAATACCAGATATCGCAATAATAGATATTATTATGCCACATTTAGATGGAATAGGTGTATTAGAAAAAATAGGAAAATTAGAAACAGATAAAAAGCCAACTTGCATTATGCTATCAGCAGTAGGACAAGATAAAATTACACAAAGAGCCATTTCTTTAGGCGCAGAATATTATGTAGTAAAACCATTTGATATAGAGGTTCTTATTCAAAGGATAAGGCAAATTAAAAACCATGTGCCAACGAGTAGTGGAAACGGCTTTTTATCAAAAGATGAAAAGCAACAATATATTTCAATATCAAATGAAAATAAAAAACAGAATTTAGAAGCATTAGTTACAAATGTAATACATGAAGTTGGAGTACCAGCACATATAAAGGGATATCAATATTTAAGAGAAGCAATTATTATGGTAGTAAATGATATAGATGTTATAAATCAAATTACCAAAAGCTTATATCCACAAATTGCAACAAAATATAATACAACACCATCAAGAGTTGAACGTGCAATTCGCCATGCAATTGAAGTAGCATGGGGAAGAGGAGAACAAGACGTAGTAGAAAGTATATTTGGATACACAATCTCAGCAGCAAAAGGAAAGCCAACAAACTCAGAATTTATCGCGATGATAGCAGATAAGCTAAGACTAGAGCTAAAATCAGCATAAATTTGACAAATGAAAAAACTTGTGTAAAATAAAAACTAGGAAATGGAGAAACCACAAACATGGTTTGCCAAATTAAGTGTTTGACACTTCTAACTGGGCAAGTCGAAGTGCATCTCAAAGGTTAGACTAAAAAATCTAATTTTAGGAGGTGCATTTTTGATGTTTATTTACTTTTGCTTAAAATAATAAGTAGAATTTTTACAAAAAAAGCTTTGCAGAGAATAAAATATTACAAAAATATTAAATTTATATTACAACAACATTTATTGTTGAAAAAAAATCCATTTTATGATTTACTTATAATAAGTATTATTGTAAATCTTATTAATATAAGAAGATTGGAGGAATATAATGGAAGAATTTGTTTCTAAAACACCACAAATCAAAAGTGATAAATATACTGATATAGAGCAAATAATAAGTGAGGTAGAAAGTTTAGGAGATTGGAAAGATCCTTCTCAAAGGGATAGTTATTTAAAAGTAATTTCTAAAATCATATCAATATATCATGGTTATGAATTAGAGGAAGGAAAAAGACAACCGTATCCTAGAGAGGTTATAAAAGCAATTGTAGATATATGTGCTAAAAAATTCCCTTCACCAGATGAAGTTTTTAAAGATGGTGAGTTAAGACCTGAAATGCCAGATGATGAATTTTCTAACTATGTAACTAGTGCAACAACCAGATTAGGAATTAGTCTTTTAGGAGAAAGGACAAGAATTGATCAAATTGCAAGAGAACAATTTGGAATAGATGTGTACCATACTCAAATGACAGAAGAAGAAGCTAGAAAATTAATAGAATCATCAGAACAATATGTACTTCAAGATCAAGACAAATCTAAGATTCCATATTATAATGTTGCTAAACAAGCATTAATAAATTGGAATAAGTTATCAGAAGAAGAAGCAGATAAAATAATTGGTGAACAAACTTGTTCACAATTAGAAGTTAATGCTCATGCAAAAGGTTCAATAGATTATGCAATAAGAACTATTGCAAATCAATCTCCAGTTAGTAAATTCGGAAAGGAAAGTGAATTGGCAGATTTTGTATATGATGGCGGAGAAAGTGCAATTATAGATAGTATGAAAAAAGATGCTGAATTTATGAAAGACCCAAATATGCCTCAATTGGAAAGAAACAATATGAGAAAAAGATATAATAATATGATAATAGATACATTATTTGCTGTTCATGATGGTTGGGTTCAAGATAAAGAGAATGTAAAGAAATTTAATGCTAGAGAGAAAAAACATCAACACATGCCAAGTGAATTAATAGGATGGGAAGAAGCAAAAGCAGATTTGTTATTTATTAGACCAATATATGAGGCAGCAGGAATTGAAGTTAATGAAGAAGAATTAGAACAGGTATATAATGATAGAGTAAAAGAGTTCTTCTTAAACAGAGGAATAAAAACAGCTAGCGATTTATCTAGTTCTATAGCACAAGGAGAAGAATTTTATCCAGCCCTAGGAGGATATGGAGAAATATTGACAACAATAAAAGATCCTGAATATGTTGCTGAAAAAATTATTCCAGCAATTGAGCAAAAAGGGATTGGAAATATTGAAGAAGTAAGAAAAAATATAGTTTCTCAAATAATAAATAATCCAGTACCTGAAGATGTGGAAAGATTATCAGATGAAGAACAAAGCCTAGTTGAACAAACTCTAGAACAAGAGACATCTACATTAACTACACAAAAAGATGAATTACAACAAAAAAATTCTAGAGTTCAAAAAATTATGGCTTTGGCAAATAGAAGAAGAGCTATTAAAAAAGAAATTTCTATAGAAGAACAAATAAAATCAGAGAATTTACAAGAATTTGATAATTAAGGAGATAAGTATGAATAGTAATTTACCAGTTAAACAAGATACTAGTTTTTTTGGAAGAATAAAGAATTTTTTTAGAAAGATATTCTTTAAAGATAAAATAGAAAATCATTATGAAGAAAAAACTGAAGTGCAGCCTAAAATTGAAGAAATTGATAATAGGAAAAATCAGTTTAAAGAAAGCCTAAAAATTGAAGTCAAAAATGATTATATAAATGAAATGAAAAAAGAAGAATTTTTAGATAAATTGGAAAGTAATCCTAAATTACTATACGACTTACCTATCGAAAAATTAGACCAATTAGAAAAATACTATGGAGAATCTATAAAGAAACAAGAAGAAAAATTAGCAAAAATAAAAAAAGCTAGTTAGAAATATAAATGTGATAAAAAAATCAAAAATAAATAATAATAAAAAACTAGTTCATACTAAATAAGGACTAGTTTTTTTATTATTTATTGAAAGGGTAAATTAATTTGAAAATAAAAGTTAGAAAAATAAAACCAAAATAGATAAAAAGGGCATAGTTCCCCCTTACCCCCAAAAAAG
>CANRBU010000041.1 GCA_947628925.1 uncultured Clostridia bacterium
TCATCTCTAAAATATTTTAGTGTACTTATAACTGGATTTGGTGCACTTTGTCCTAAACCACATATACTTGATTTTTGAATGTTTATTGCTAATTTTTCTAATTTGTCTATATCTTCGGCTGTTCCTTTTCCATCACATAATTTTTCTAATATTTCTAACATCCTTTTTGTTCCAATTCTACATGGTGTACATTTGCCACAACTTTCACTTACAGTAAATTCTAAATAGAATTTTGCAAGACTAACCATACATTTTGTGTCATCCATAACAATAAGTCCACCTGACCCCATCATAGAACCAATATTTTTTAAAGATTCATAATCAATTGGTGTATCCAAATGCTCTTTTGGTATGCATCCTCCTGATGGACCTCCAGTTTGTGCTGCTTTAAAATCTCTGCCATTTGGAATTCCTCCACCTATATCATATACGATTTCTCTTAAAGTTGTACCCATTGGAACTTCTACTAGTCCAATATTATTTACATTTCCTCCTAATGCAAATACTTTTGTACCTTTTGAATTTTCAGTTCCTATTGAAGAATACCATTCACTTCCATTTAGTATAATTTGAGCAATATTTGCATATGTTTCAACATTGTTAATTAGTGTTGGTTTTCCCCATAATCCTGCTTGTGCTGGATATGGTGGTTTTAACCTAGGTTGACCTCTTTTCCCTTCTATTGATTCAAGTAATGCTGTTTCTTCTCCACATACAAATGCACCTGCACCTAAACGTATTTCTATATCAAAATTAAAGCCTGTATCAAAAATATTTTCTCCTAATATTCCATATTCTTCTGCTTGTTTGATTGCTATTTTTAGTCTTTGCACAGCTATTGGATATTCTGCTCTAACATATATAAATCCTCTATTAGCTCCTATTGTGTATCCTGCTATTGCCATTGCTTCTAAAACAGAATGTGGGTCTCCTTCCAAAATGCTTCTATCCATAAATGCTCCTGGATCTCCTTCATCTGCATTACAAACAACATATTTTTGATTTCCTTCAGATGCTCTAGTTAGTTCCCATTTTTTGCCTGTTGGAAAACCAGCTCCACCTCTTCCTCTTAAACCGAGAATCTGAAACTGTTTTTATTACATCTTCTGGTGTCCAATTTTTTAACACTTCTTCTAATGCTTTATATCCATCAAATGCTATGTATTCATCTATATCTTCTGGATTAATCATTCCACAATTTTTTAAAGCAATTCTTTTTTGTTTTTTATAAAAGCTTAAATCATCTAATTTTTGTACTTTTGTTCCATCAATATCTTTTGCAAGTAATCTTTCTACTACTTTTCCTTCTATAATATGTGATTGAATGATTTCTTCGCAATCTTCAGGTTTACAATTAGCATAAAAAGTGTCTTCTGGTCTTACAATAACAATTGGACCTTTTGCACATAAACCAAAACATCCTGTTTTTATAACCCTGACATTTTCAATATTTTTTTCTTTTATTATCTTTTTAAAATTTTCTAATATTTGTGGAGATTTTGAAGAAGTGCATCCTGTACCATGGCATACTAAAATATGCTTTTCTCGTGTATCTGCATTTGTATTTTTACGTAAATCAAGTTCTTTTCTTTTTTCTTCTCTAATTTTGTGTATCTCTTTAAGTGTTTTCATCATCATTCACCACTTTCCTTTCGTTTTTTAATATTTCATCTAAAACTGTATCTAACATTTTAACTGTTGCTTTTCCGTGTACTTCACCATTTACTGTAAATACTGGTGCTAGTCCACATGCTCCTACACATCTAGTTTCATCAATTGAAAACATCCCATCTTCTGTAGTCTGGCCCGGTTCAATTTTTAGTCTTTCTGTTAATCTATCCATGATTTTTCGTGAGCCTTTTACAAAGCATGCTGTTCCTAAGCATACTGATATTGCATATTTTCCTTTTGGTTCTAGGGTAAAACGAGAATAAAATGTAATTACACCATAAATTTCTGCCATTGGTATTGATAAATATTCTGAAATTTGTTTTTGAGCTTCTTTTGGAATATATCCGAATTTTTCTTGAACTTCTTCTAATATTGGAATTAAATTATCTTTTTCTTGTTTATATGTTTCAAATATTTCTTTCATGAAAGTTGTTATTTTTTCTGTATTTTCCTTGCAATTAGAATTTTCTTCATTGTTTTGCATACTGAATTCCTCCCTAACATAATATTTATTATCATACTATTTTTATTATATCAAAAGAAAGAATATTTTACTATACCTATTGACAAAAAAGTCGAAAAATGTAAAAATAAAAATATATAAAAAATAAAAGGAGGTCTATTTATATGAACAGTTATGACATTTCACAATATGCTCGTAGTTTTGAGAGTAGTTTAGAAAATCCAGATGCTGTCAATGCTTTGTGGGGTGCAATGGGTGCTATGTTTGGTGTATATATTACAATTGGCTTAGTTATTGCACTTATACAAATTATCGCAATGTGGAAAATATTTACAAAGGCAGGACAAAAAGGCTGGAAATCTATTATTCCTATTTATAATTTGGTAATTTTGTTTAAAATTTGTGGAATTTCTCCATGGCTTATTTTACTTTATTTAACTACTGGAATTCCTATTGTCGGATTTATAGTAGCTATTGTTCTTACAATTTATCAAGCAAATTCTTTAGCTAAAGCATTTGGTAAAGATGTTGGATATACTGTAGGATTAATATTCTTACCTGTTATATTCTACATGATTCTTGGATTTGGAAATAGTCAATATGTTGGACCTGCAGTTGCACAAACAACAACTCCTGTTCAAAATACAGGAGATTCAAAAAATGATGAAAATAATAATGTATAGAAATTTTATCATTTTAACATAAAAAGCGAAAATTATTTCAATTTTCGCTTTTTAAATTCTCATTTTTTATAAATATTTTTTTAGAAATTTACCTGTATAACTTCTTTCATTTTTACAAATTTGTTCAGGTGTTCCTACTGCAATAACTTCTCCACCATTATCTCCACCTTCTGGGCCTAAATCTATTATGTAATCACATGTTTTTATTAAATCTAAATTATGTTCAATAACAAGTATGGTGTTTCCTGTATCTACTAGCCTTTGCAAAATATTTACTAGTTTATGGACATCTGCAATGTGTAAACCTGTAGTTGGTTCATCTAATATATATAAAGTTTTGCCCGTTGCTCTTTTTGATAATTCTGTTGCTAGTTTTACTCTTTGAGCTTCTCCTCCTGATAATGTTGTAGAAGGTTGTCCTAATTTTATATAACTTAGCCCAACATCATATAGTGTTTGCAATTTTGGTTTTATTTTTGGTATTTTATCAAAAAATTCCAAAGCTTCTTCAACTGTCATATCTAACACATCAGCAATGCTTTTTCCTTTATATTTAACCTCTAATGTTTCTCGATTATATCTCTTTCCTTTACAAACTTCGCAAGGCACATAAATATCAGGTAAAAAGTGCATTTCTATTTTATGTACCCCATCTCCATTACAGCTTTCACACCTACCACCTGGTACATTAAAACTAAATCTTCCTTTTTGATATCCTCGTAATTTTGCTTCGTTTGTAGTTGCAAATAAATCTCTTATAAGATCAAATACTCCTGTATATGTTGCTGGGTTTGAACGAGGTGTTCTACCTATTGGAGATTGGTCAATATTAATAATTTTGTCTATATTTTCTATTCCTTTTATGCCTTTGCATTTTCCCGGTTTTTCATTTGACCCATTTAATTCTTTGGCAATTGTTTTATATAAAACTTCATTTATTAATGTTGATTTTCCTGAGCCTGATACTCCTGTAATACATGTAAAAAGTCCTAACGGAAATTTCACACTCATATTCTTTAAATTATTTTCTGTTGCATCTTGTACTTCAATAACTTTTCCTTTTGTCATTTTTCTTCTTGTTTTAGGTACTGGTATCTGTTTTCTTCCACTCAAGTATTGTCCTGTAATAGAGTTTTCTACTTGTTTAATTTCTTCTGCTGTACCTTGTGCCATTACATTTCCTCCATGTGAACCAGCACCAGGTCCTATATCAATAATTTGGTCTGCTGCATACATTGTATCTTCATCATGTTCAACAACTAGTAATGTATTTCCTAAGTCTCTTAGTTTTTTTAATGTTGCTAGTAATTTATCATTATCTCTTTGATGTAAGCCTATACTTGGTTCATCTAAGATATATAGTACACCTGTTAAACCTGAACCAATTTGGGTTGCTAATCTTATTCTTTGAGCTTCACCTCCTGATAATGTTCCTGCACTTCTAGATAGTGTCAAATATTCTAAACCTACATCAATTAAAAATTGTAGACGTTTATCAATTTCTTTTAAAATCATTTCTGCTATCATAGCTTCTGTTTTATTTAATTGCAAATTATTTAAAAATTCTTTTAGTTGTTTTATTGACATATCTGTCATTTCGTTGATGTTTTTATCTCCTACCTTAATAGATAAAATTTCAGGTTTTAGTCTTGCTCCCTTACATGCCATACATTCTGATTCGCTCATATACATTTCGTAAAATTCTCTCATACCTTGAGATTTGGTTTCACTGTGGCGTCTGTCTAAGGTTGGCAATACACCTTCAAAAGGTGCTGTGAATTTTCTCGTTCCAATTGAAGATTCATATTCAAAATTGATTTTTTCATCACCAGTTCCATATAAAATTTTTTCCAAGAACCATCTAGGAAGTTTCTTTATTGGTACTGATATATCTACTCCATAGTGTTTTCCAATACTTTCAAAATACATTTTTGCCATTGTATCTGCTCTTTTCATCACACTAGAGCCAAATGCTTTAACACCATCATATAGTGTTTTATTTTTATCTGGTATGATTAAATCTTCATCCATTTTCATTAAATAGCCTATTCCCATACATTCTGGGCAAGCACCATATGGATTATTAAAAGAAAACATACGTGGAGACAATTCTGGAAAACTAAATCCGCATTGTGGACATGCATAATTTGTACTGTATAAAACTGGAGTTTTTCCAACAATATCAATTAATACTAGATTTTCTGCATGTTTTAGAGCTGTTTCAATAGATTCTGCTAATCTACTTCTAATATCTTCTTTTATTACAAGTCTATCAACTACAAGTTCTATTTCATGTTTTTTCTTTCTATCTAGATTTATATCATCTGTTAATTCATAATTTTCTCCATCTATTCTAACTCTTACAAAACCTTCTTTTTGGTATCCTTCTAGTTGTTTTGTGAATTCACCTTTTTTGCTACGGACAACTGGTGCTAATACTTGTATTTTAGTACCTTCTTCAAGAGACATTACATTATCAACAATTTGGTCAATGCTTTGTCTTTCTATTTTTATACCACAATGTGGACAATATGGTATTCCTATTCTTGCATATAATAATCTAATATAGTCATAAATTTCTGTTACTGTTCCAACTGTTGAACGTGGATTTTTAGAAGTGGTTTTTTGATCTATTGATATTGCAGGTGATAATCCTTCAATTGATTCTACTGCTGGTTTTTCCATCAAACCTAAAAATTGTCTTGCATATGATGATAAACTTTCAACATATCTTCTCTGTCCTTCTGCATACAGTGTGTCAAAAGCTAAAGATGATTTGCCTGATCCTGAAAGTCCAGTAATTACAACTAATTTATCTCTTGGTATTTCTATATTAATATTTTTTAAATTATGTTCTTTTGCACCTTTAATTATAATTTTATCATTCATTTCTGCCTCCAATTAGATAAACAACTATTTATTTTCTCTCAAATTCTTCCATAGAATTGTCTACATCCAATCCTTTAATTTTCAATGTTGGGTTTTGTTGCATGCAAATTTTTAAATTATGTTTTATTCCTAAAATTAATTGCTGTTTCAAAGTTGGGTTGTCCATTATATCTCCTAAAATAGAATTGAACTCTTTGAAATTATCTCCATTAATTTTTTCTGCAAGGAATTTTTTTCTTGTAGCCATATCTTTTATGCTTATCATATATGAGTCTTCTAATGCAGATGCAAGCAGTGTATTATAACTTGCATCTATATATTGTTTATTTCCTGATATATCTGTATAGGTGGTGTCTATAACTTCATTTGAATATGTTATGCCATCTAAGTTTTCTGTAAATGGGTTTGTTTCTACATTTTCAAATATTTCTGGATATGTATTTTTCACATCTTCTATTGCATTTACAATTTGATTTAGTTCATTTTCATCATCTGACAAATAAAAAACCATTTTTTCACTTCTACTTCTCATTCCGCATATATTCATCTGAATCAAATTTAAAATAATAATTTTCTACATCATTAAGCCTTTTTACTATTTCATTTACTACAAAAGCAACATCTTTTCTTCTGCAATTTAAATATATTCTTGATGTACATTTTTCTGATTCTCCTTTTTGAATATGATAAAATACTGTGACATTATTTTTGCTATTTTTTTGCTCATTAATAAGAATATCTTTATTTTCTCTTAATATTTGTAGTAATTGTTTTTCATTTTCTGGATTGTGACCCGGTTTGGCAGTATCATCTGATGCTCCTAAATCAATTAATGCTGAATAACTATCTATATTCATATTATTATTTTGCCTGAATAATAATGCTGATAACCATTGTTCTATTGCACCTTCTACTGTATTCAATTCATAATTTGGATTTTCTTCTTTTATTCTATCTTGGAATTCTTGCTGAGTATTATTTTGCATTTTATTTTGCGCACCCTCTGGTAATTTTAATTGTTGTTTTCCAAATATTTTTTTAATTTGAGTTATTATTCTTTCGTACCATTTCATATTTATAAATTCTCCTTATTGTATCTCACTTTTTATTATACTATATTAACAATAAAAAAACTAGAGTTTGTCATGTTTATTCTAATATTTTTTCTAATTCTTTAATTTTGTCTCTTATTTCTGCTGCTTTTTCAAATTCCATTTCTGTAGCATATTTTAACATTTCATCTGTTAATTTAGTAATTGTTTCTTTTATGTCTTCTTCATTTTCTAATTTATATTCAACACCAATATCTTCTTGTTTAATCGCACTAATAGAATCTCTAACTGATTTTTTTATTGTTTGAGGTGTGATATTATGCTTTTTATTATATTCTTCTTGAATTCTTCTCCTACGGTTAGTCTCTGATATAGCTTTTTCCATGCTTTCTGTAAGTTCATCTGCATACATTATTACTGTACCATTTGTATTTCTAGCTGCTCGCCCTATTGTTTGAATTAATGACCTTTCTGAACGTAAAAATCCTTCTTTGTCTGCATCTAATATTGCTACAAGTGATACTTCTGGTATATCTAGTCCTTCTCTTAAAAGATTTATTCCAACTAATACATCAAATTCCCCTAAGCGAAGGTTACGTATAATTTCCATTCTTTCTAAAGCTTTTGTGTCTGAATGCATATAGTTGACTTTAATATCCAAACTTTTTAAATATTCTGTTAAATCTTCTGCCATTTTTTTTGTTAAAGTTGTAACTAAAACTCTTTCATTTTTTTCAACTCTTAAATGTATTTGTTCTATTAAATTATCTATTTGGTTTGTAACAGGTCTTACTTCTATTTTAGGGTCTAAAAGTCCTGTTGGTCTTATAATTTGTTCTACTACATTTTCTTTGCTATGTTCTTTTTCATATTCTGCAGGTGTTGCACTAACAAAAATTGCTTGATTTATTCTTTTTTCAAACTCTGGAAATTTCAGTGGTCTATTATCATATGCAGATGGCAATCTAAAACCATAATTTACAAGTGAATCTTTTCTTGATTTGTCTCCATTATACATTGCTCTTACTTGTGGCAAAGTTGCGTGTGATTCATCCACAAGTAATAAAAAATCTTTTGGAAAATAGTCAAATAGCGTATATGGTGGTGAACCTTCTTTTCTACCACTTATATGTCTTGAATAATTTTCTATTCCCTGACAAAATCCAGTTTCCTTCATCATTTCTATATCAAAATTTGTACGTTCTTCAATTCGTTGTGCTTCAATTAATTTTCCTTGGTCTTTGAAGTATTTTATTCTTTCTTCCAATTCTTTTTCTATATTAATTATGGCTTTTTCCATTTTTTCCTTATTGGTAACATATTGTGAAGCTGGTGGTATAAGGATATGATTTCTGATTCCTGTTGACTTTCCAGTTAATGGATTGATTTCAGAAATTTTTTCAATTTCATCTCCCCAAAATTCCACTCTAACAGCGCTTTCACTTTGTGATGATGGATAAATTTCTGCAATATCTCCTTTAGCTCTATATGTTCCTCTTTTAAAATCTATTTCATTTCTTGTATATTGCATTTCTATTAGTCTTTTTAATACCTCATCTCTGCTTTTTTTCATTCCGACTTCTTAGTGATAATGTCATCTCTTGATAATCTTCTGGATCTCCTAAGCCATATATACATGAGACTGATGCAACTATAATAACATCTCTTGTTTCAAATAGAGATAGTGTTGCAGAATGTCTTAATTTATCTATTTCATCATTTATGGAAGCATCTTTTTCAATGTAAGTATCCGAGCTTGGAATATAGCTTTCTGGTTGATAATAATCATAATATGATACAAAATACTCCACGTTATTCTCTGGGAAGAACTCTTTAAATTCACTATAAAGTTGTCCGAGCTAGTGTTTTATTATGTGCTAAAACGAGTGTTGGTTTTTGTACTTTTTGAATAATATTTGCCATAGTGAATGTTTTTCCGAGAACCGGGTTACTCCAAGTAAAGTCTGGAATTTCTTACCTTCTTTAATTCCATTTGATAAGTATTCAATTGCTTCTGGCTGGTCACCAGTTGGTTTATAGCTAGATTGTAATTTGAATATAATAATCCCCTCCATTAGCTTATTATTTTGCTTTACGATATTATATCAGTTTTTTGCAAGATTAACAATACATTATTAAAAAAAGATATATTATGTAATGAACTCTTTTTGCTAAATTTTGTAGTTTAACAAATTGAATTCATTATCATTATTATATCTTTTTTTATAACTTATTTTTTCTTTTCATTAAGCTTTTTGTAATTCATTTTCTAATTTTTCAATATCTTTTTGTGTTAGTTTAGTAGATTTTTTAATATCTTCAACTTTTATTCCTAATTTAAGTAATTCTT
>CANRBU010000042.1 GCA_947628925.1 uncultured Clostridia bacterium
GCTAATTTTTCAGCCATTGTTTTTTCATGTCTTGTTCTAGCATATGTTACAATCCATCTTAATCCTAAAGTTTGTCTTCTTTCTGGTCTGATTTCTAGTGGAACTTGATATGTTGCTCCACCTACTCTTCTTGCTTTTACTTCAAGAACTGGCATAACATTTTCTAGAGCTGCTTCAAAAACTTCTAGTGGATTTTTTCCTTCTTTTTCTTTTATGATGTCAAATGCATCATAAACTATTTTTTGAGCAATTGATTTTTTACCGTCCAACATAATGTTGTTTACTAATTTTGTAACTACTTTGCTATTGTAAATTGGATCTGGTAGTACATCTCTTTTTGCTATAAATCCTTTTCTTGGCACTATTCTTCACTCCTTTTTTATAGGTATATAAATACCCAAGTTACTCTGGGAAGTTTTCTTCCCCGTATAGTGCTTTATAATCTATTCCAAATTTAAGTACCTTAAGTTAGGAAAGTTACAAGCACTAATTGCTAACACGGTCTATTTTTTTGGTTTTTTTGCTCCATATTTTGAACGTGCTTGCATTCTGTCTTTTACTCCTGCTGTATCAAGTGTTCCTCTAATGATGTGGTATCTAACACCTGGAAGGTCTTTAACCCTACCACCCCTAATTAAAACAACACTGTGTTCTTGTAAGTTATGTCCTATACCTGGGATATAAGATGTAACTTCAAAGCCATTTGATAATCTAACTCTGGCTACTTTTCTTAAAGCTGAGTTTGGCTTTTTAGGTGTAACTGTTTTTACAACTGTACATACACCTCTTTTTTGTGGTGCTCTGTTGTTTGTTACTCTCTTGTTTTTTGAGTTGTAGCCATGTTGTAATGCTGGTGCAGTTGATTTTGTTACTCCTGTTTTTCTTCCTTTTCTAACTAATTGATTAATTGTTGGCACTTAAATTTCACCTCCTACTTTATTTTTTGTTTTGCTACGGAACTACACTTTTGGTGTTTTTTCATAACGTTTTATATTTTATCACGTTTGTGCTTGAAAGTCAATAAAAACTTGGAAATTTTTCCAAGTTTTTATGTTTCCTTTTTATTAATGTTATCTTCCTTTTTCTGCTTCTTCTGAAATTTCTGTGTATTCTGCGATTGGAATTTGGTCTTCTGCTCTTTGGGCTGCTTCTTGTCCTTTTTTTACTGCTAATTTTTTTTGTTCGTCTGTTGCTTCTATTCTTTGTGAAAAGCCATTTTCGTCTTCTAATGTTGCGTAATCATTATTTTCTTCTTTACTTTGTGTTTCTTTGCTATTTAGTAATTTTACTTTGTTTATGATATTGGTTGCTTTTGATTTTAAATTTTTTAGCATTTCTAATAATTTATTTGGGCTTTTTTCTATTTCAGTTCCAAATCCTTCTATCTGTTCTGCTTGTTTTATTATTCTTGACATTTTGTGTTTTTCTAACCCCGTCAATTCATATAAATCCGTTTCTCTATTTAATTCTTCATTATAATTTAAGGTATCCTTTAGTTCTTTTCTTATTTCTTCTATTTCTGCTATGCCATCATATAAAATCATTGGGATACCAGTTTCTTGTTTGCCAGTTCTTATTGAATCCAAATATTCTTTTATCGTCTTTTCTGTATTTTCTCTTATTTTTGCTTTTTCAGCATCTGGGCTTTTCCTTTCTTTTGAAAGAAATGCATCTGAAATTGCTTCTATTAATATATAATCTGGTTTATTGACAATATTATCTGTTTTTGCAATTTTGCTTTCTACCTCTCCTTTTATTATGCTTTCTGCTCTTCCATTAAGTCGTGTAGATTGATTAATTCCTATTGTTGTTCCATCTGAAAATGTGAAGTGGTAGTATCCCGCTTTTGTAAAACATGTTATTTCTATTACTTTTACTTCTTCTAGTTGTTCTGACTCTGGTGTTGGTTCTGCCTTTGGCGTTTGTGTTGGTTTTGGTTCTGCCTTTGGTGTTTGTGTTAGCTCTGGCTTTGGCGCTTGTGTTGGCTCTGGCTCTGGCGCTTGTGTTGGCTCTGGCTCTGGTGTTTGTTTTGGTTCTGGCTCTGGTGTTTGTTTTGGTTCTGCCTTTGGCGTTTGTCTTTTCTTTATATAATCTTCTAACATTTCAACTTCTGCTTTTAATACATCATTATCTCTTTTATTTTCTGTTTGTTGGCGTATAGTTAACATTTTTTTTGCTGCCTCTAAAATATCCCAATTATAACAATAATTTTCCATTTCTCGTTTTGTGTCTTTTAATTGTTCTAATGGTATCTTAGGGTTGTTTATTGCTTGAATAAAAAATCTTGCTTGATTACGTTCTTTTGATAATAATTCCTCGTAAAGCGTTGAACCTGCAAATCCTGTATCTATTAATGCAATACTCACCTTTATTAAGAAAGCATCTAAAAATGCTCTTGGATTATATTCAAAAATATTTCTTTTTTGTTCTTCTCCTAAATCTATTTTTTCTGGTTCTTCAAACTCTGCCTCTTGTTGTTCTTCAAAAATTGATTCGTCTTCTGCATATTCTAAGTCTTCTCCTTCTGGCTCTTCAAAAGTTGCCTCTTGTTCTTCTTCAAAAATTGATCCGTCTTCTGCATATTCTAAGTCTTCTCCTTCTGACTCTTCAAAAGTTGCTTCTTGTTCTTCTTCAAAAATTGATCCGTCTTCTGCATATTCTAAGTCTTCTCCTTCTGGTTCTTCAAAAGTTGCCTCTTGTTCTTCTTCAAAAATTGATCCGTCTTCTGCATATTCTAAGTCTTCTCCTTCTGATTTTTCAAAAGTTGCTTCTTGTTCTTCTTCAAAGACCGCTTCTTCTGGTTCTTCTTCTAGTTCTATTTCTTGTAATGAATATTTTTTCATTAAATAATCGATTTTAGCCATTACTGTTTCTTTATTTTCTTTGGCTTCTTGAGCTTCTTTTTCAAATTTTATTTTATCTTCCCATACTTGTGTTCTAGTTTTTGCAAGTTCCTTTAATTTTTTCATTGTTTCCTTACTTTTTTCATCCATTTGTAATTTAAGTTCACTTGCATTTGTATATATTGAAATTCCTTTAAAATCTTGTTTTATTTTTTTGATAAGGGTTAAATCTTGTTCAAGTGTTTTTTGTTTTTTTACCTTTTCGCTAAAATCTTGTTTAGCCTTTTCCATCTTAGTAATTGCTTCTTGCTCTTTTTCTTCTACTTCTTGTCTGCTATTTTCTATAGCTTTTAATAATCTAATTTTTACTACTCTTATTTCTTTTTCTTTATTTACTTTTTCAGCTTGATAGTTGGCTTCTTCTCTACTTTTATCTGTTTTTAATTTTTCCTTCTTTTTTTCATAATTGGCTGTTATTCTGTTAAGGCTGTTATTTTTGCTCTTTATTTTTTTCTCTATTTCTTCATTGTTTGCTTCTATTAAGTCTTTTTCATCTTGAGTTGTTTTGTCAGTTGTCTTTTCTTTCAATGCTTCTATTGTAGCAATTTCTTTTTTTACTTTCTCTACTTTAGCACTATATTGTTTTTCTAGTTTTGCCAACTCTTTGTCATATATATGTTCAGGTGATAAAATGCTATCAAGTTCTGATTGTTTTTCTTTTAATTCATTTTCTATTGTATTTAGTTCTTCCATTTCGCTATCTTCCTTTCTTTGGCAAAACTCTAATCGAAGATTTATACCTATTTTCAATTAGAGTTTTATGCCTTTGGTTTTTTAGCGGATACATTATTTTACCCTTGTACTAATGGGTCATCTAATAGTGTAATTTCTTGCTCGTTAGTTTCTTCGCTTTGTGTTATATCATTTGATTTGTTAATTGTTTCTTGGCTTACTTTTATGCGTGTCAAAAAGTTATCTTTTTCCGTAGCATTGCTATTTTCTGTATTTTCTACTTTTGGTTCTGTTTCTTTATGCATTATTTTTGAAATTTTTTGTTTTATTTTTTGTACAAAATTTATTGTCTTTCCTCTTGATGGATAATATTTATTGTTAATTGGGATATTTAATTGTTTTGTTTCTAATATAATTTTATTATATCTTTCTAATAGTTCTTGTTTTTCTTCTTTTGTAGTTTGTTCAGCTTGTATATATGTATTCAAATATTCTAAATATTCTTCTATTGCTGTAGTTGCAAATTGGTCATCTCCTAGTCCTCTTACCATTTTGTCTTTTTGTTTGCTTGTGTCTGCTATAACATTATTGATGTATATATCTAAGCCTTTGTAATTATTTTTTTCTATATTTTCTACAGCTCTAAGTCTATCTTTTAATGCCATTTCTTTAGTATTTACTGCTGAAATTAATATTTCTCTAATTATGTTTGTACCATCTTTTGATACACCTTTTGATTCTAAATAATTGTTGCATGCTTGTTTAACTTCTTGCATTGTAATACTGATTATTTCTTCTAATTCAGTTTGTTCATTTTTTACTGTTTCTTCATTTAATTGTGGGTTGCCATCTACTGAATTTGATTCTTGTTTTATTGTATTATTACTTTTTTTAACTAACTTTGACATCCATTGTTTTATTTTTCCTAATATTCCAGATGTTTTAATTTCAGTTTTATTTTGATTGTCCTCTGTTTTGTTTACTAAGTTTTTACTTAATTCTCTTCTTGATTTTTTTATTGTTGGTTTATATGTTGGTATTTCTGCTATAAGTGTATACTCATTTTTTATTGGTATTTGTGCATTATGTGCATCTATTAATATTTGATTGTACTCTTCACTTATTGCACTTTTTGTTTCTGCATCTAGTGCTTCATTTTCTAATTCCCTTTTATAATTGTCTAAATATGCACTTGCTATTTCTGAAGCTCCTTCAATGTTAGAAAATTTTGCAATATATTCACGTTGCTCATTTATAAGGTTTTGGATACTAGTATTGATATAGTCATTAATTCTTCCATAGTTATCAGAATTTTCTAATTCATCTATTGTTCTTTGTAACTGTTGTCCTTTTTGTTCTATATCTTGTAATATTTTTTCTCTGAGGGTACTTGCATAATATGCTTTTACTCCTTGTTGTATGAAAAATGTTTTACATGCTTCTTTGCTTTCTTCTATTAATTGTTTTACATCTTGCTTTGTTACTACTAATCTTTTATTGTTTGATATTTGTATAGTGTCTGGTTCTTCTATATCTTCTGTTTCTGGTAATTGTGTTTTCTCATCATTTGCCATATTTACAGCATCTTTATCTATTTTTTCTAAGTCAATTTCGTTTAATTTATATTTTTCCATCAATAATTCTGCTGTTTTTAATGTTGTTTCTGAGTTTTTGTTAATCTTTTTGCAGTTCTTTTTTATTTCATAGTATGTGTTCCACAATTCATCTCTTTTTTTAGCAAATTCCTTTAGTCTTTCCATTTCTCCTGTTTTAAGTGTCCATACTTGTTTTCTTATTATTTCTACATCAGCATTTTCTATTGTAGATAAATCTTTTAATGATATTTTTAATTTTTGTATATTACTGTCTGCTTTTTTACATTCTTTATTTTGTTCAGTAAATTTTTTATATGCGTCTTCTTCGTCGTTTTTTGCTTGTTCTATGTTTTTGTTTGCTTCTGCTTCAGTTTCTTGAATTGCTTGAAGTAATTCTTTTTTTAGTTCTAGCATCTCATGTTCTAGTGCTGTTTTTGCAATATTATTAGCTTTTACTTGTTCATTTACAGCTTCATCTAAACCTGCAAGGTCTATTTCATATCTAGCTTGTGCTGTTAAAAGGCTTTTCTTTTTGCTCTTTATTTTTTTATCAACATTCCTATTGTTTTCTGCTATTGCATCTTTTTCTGCACTTGTACTCTTTTTAGTTTCTGCTTGTCTCATTTTTTCTAATTCTTCGATTTCACTTTCTATTGTTGCGACTTTAGTTGCATATGTTTTTTCAATTTTGCTTAATTTTTGTTCATGAATCTCCTCTGGTGTTGATATTTTTTCTAATTTTTTTTGTCTTTTTACTAATTCCTTTTCTATTCTTTTTAAATCTTCTAACATTTTTATTCTCCTTTATTATAATATAGTTGAAAACTTTTTGCAAATTTGCAAATTTCAACTTTTATTTTTCCAACTATAGACTATTATACCAAATTTTTACAACTTTTGCAACACTTTATGTTAATTTTCCTCTTTTCAATGAAAAAAAGTCTAAAATTCTTTTAGACTTCTTCTTGAAAATTCTAAATATCTTTGTTTTTTATCTGTTATTTTCTTTCCTCCAAGTTCAGGTAAAATGCCAAAATTAGCATTCATTGGCTGAAATTTTGTGTTTTCTGTTGATATATATTTTGCTAATGCTCCTATTATTGTATTCTCTGAAAAAATGACTTTTTCTTGATTGTTTTTAAATTGATTTATTGCATTTAATGCTGCTACCATACCTGATGATATTGATTCAACATAACCTTCTACTCCTGTTATTTGACCTGCAAAGTATATGTTTGCATTGCTTTTTAATTGGTATGTTTCGTTCAATAAGTTTGGTGAATTAAGGTATGTGTTTCTATGCATAACACCATATTTTATAAATTCAGCATTTTCAAGACCTGGTATCATTGAAAATACTCTTTTTTGTTCGCCGAATTTTAAATTTGTTTGAAATCCTACTAAATTATATAAACTAGCTTGTTTATCATCTTGCCTTAATTGTACAAGTGCATATGGTCTTTTTCCTGTTCTAGGGTCGTCAAAGCCCACTGGCTTTAGTGGTCCAAAGCGTAAAGTATCAATTCCCCTTTGAGCCATTATTTCAATCGGCATGCAACCTTCAAAAATTTCTCTTTTTTCAAATTCGTGTAATGTTACAATTTCTGCTTTTATTAGTTCATTGTAAAATTTTTCATATTCTTCTTGCGTAAATGGTAAATTTATATAACTGTTTTCCACATTTTTTTCGTTATTGTGGATACTTATTCTTTCTTTCCATTGTTCAAGAGTTTCATTTTTTTGTTTTTCTTGAACATATCTATCACCGAAAAATGCAATATCAAAATTTATGCTTTCTTTTGTTATGATTGGCGCTGCTGCATCATAAAAATATAGTTTGTTTTGACCTGTTAATTCTTTAATCTCTTCTGCAAGTGGTTCTGATGTGAGTGGTCCTGTACAAATTATTGTAATTGCTTCTTCTGCTAATTTTTTTATTGATATGTCTTTACCTACTTCACATTCGATTATTTCTATTAATGGTTGCTTTTTTATCTCTTCAGTTACTTTTTTAGAAAAGTTCTCTCTGTCAACTGCCAAGGCTTGACCAGCTGGCACTTGTGTTTCATCTGCTATTTTGATTAATAGTGAATCAAGTTTTCTTAGCTCTTCTTTTAATAGTCCACATGCATTTGTTAATAAGTTTGATTTAAAAGAGTTACTACATACTATTTCTGCTAAGTTTTCGTTACTATGTGCAGGTGAAAACTTTTTTGGTTTCATTTCATACAGTTTTACTTTTATGTTGTGGTTTGCTATTTGATATGCTGCTTCAGTGCCTGCTAATCCGCCACCTATGACATTTATATAATCTTTCATTTTATTTCGTTCCTTTTTAATTAAATAAATTCATGATTTCATCTTTTGTTAATTTATTGATAAATGTTGTTTTTGTGCTTAGCATGTTGTCTATTAGTTCTGCTTTTCTCATTTGTAATTCATAAATCTTTTCTTCTATTGAATTTTTAGTTATTAGCTTATATACTTGCACATTATTTTTTTGGCCTATTCTATATGCTCTGTCTGTTGCTTGATTTTCTGCTGATAAGTTCCACCACGGATCATAGTGTATTACCATGTCTGCTCCTGTTAAGTTTAGCCCTGTTCCACCTGCTTTTAATGATATCAAGAAAATTTTTATGTCTGAATTTTCGTTAAATTCATCAACCATCTTTATCCTTTCATCTACTTTTGTTGCTCCTGTTAATTTATAGTATGAAATATTTTTTTGTTTTAATTTTTTTTCTATTATATCAAACATTGAGGTATATGTTGAAAATATTAGTATCTTATGACCTGATGAAATGGCATCTTCCACTATTTCTAAACATTGTTCTAGTTTGCTACTTGTTCCTTCATAATTGTCTAAAAATAGTTTTGGATGGCAACATATTTGGCGTAGTCTTGTTAATAGTGCTAATATCTTTATTTGGCTACTTTCAAAACCATTAATGTTTATTTCGTTTGCAACTTCTTCTTTTGCTTGCGCTAGATATGTTAAATATATGTTTTTCTGTTCTTCTTCCATTTCATTATTTAATATTGTTATTGTTTTTTCTGGTAGTTCTGTCAATACTTCTTTTTTAGTTCTTCTTAATATAAATGGTTCTATTAGCATTTTCAATTTCTTCATGGCTATGTCATTGTTGTCTTTGATAATTGGTGTTTCATAAGTGTTTTTAAATGTTTTGTAGTTAAATAGATATCCTGGCATGATAAAGTCAAATATTGACCACAATTCTGATAGTGAATTTTCTATTGGTGTTCCTGTAAGTGCAAAGTGTGTCTGTGCTTGAATTTGTTTTATTGCTTTTGCATTTTGTGTATTGCTATTTTTTAGATATTGTGCTTCATCTGCTATAGCATATCTAAATTGATAATTATATTGGTTATATAAATCAATATCCCTTTTTAAAAGGTCATATGATGTTATTATTAAATCATATTCTGGAATTTTCTCTATTTGTTTTTTTCTTTCAAATGCTGTTCCTCTAATTACTTGTACTTTTAGTGTTGGTGTGAATTTTTTTACTTCGTTTAGCCAGTTTAGAGTTAGAGAACTTGGTGATATTACTAAACTTGGTTTTCTTTCTTTTTTGTTTTTTTCTACATATTCTAAAATAACTGTTAGTATTTGTAAGGTTTTTCCTAGTCCCATGTCATCTGCTAATATTCCACCAAAATTGTAGCTATCTAAGATTTTTAGCCAATTAAATCCATTTTTTTGATAGTAACGTAAATCTGCTTGTAAATTTTTAGGTAGTTCAAATTCTTCTACTAAGATGTCTTGGTTAAAATCATTTACTAT
>CANRBU010000043.1 GCA_947628925.1 uncultured Clostridia bacterium
AATGGCATAAAAAAATTTTTTTTGAATATCTTTTACAAGGTGAGTGTGGTGTTAAATACAGTTTGGCCAATTTTTATTATTTTATCTTTTATGTTTGCAATTCTTTTTGGAAGAATAGATGTGCTTAATCAATCTATTTTTTCTAGTACAGAAGAAGCGGTGAATTTATGTATCACATTATTGGGGACAATGTGCTTGTGGAATGGCATTATGAAAATTGCTTCAGAAACGTCAATAATTAAAAAAATGACAACGCTGCTAAATCCTGTTGTTAATAGGTTATTTCCAGAGTTAAAGAATGATGAGAAAATCAAAAAAGAAATTTCTATGAATATGGTAGCAAACATTTTAGGGTTAGGAAATGCTGCAACTCCATTGGGAATAAAAGCAATGAAATCAATGCAAGAAAAAAATCAAAATAAAAATGTTTTGACAAATTCAATGGCAATGTTAATTGTAATAAATACCGCTTCTATTCAAATTATTCCAACAACAGTCATTGCTATTAGAAGTTCACTTGGTTCAGCAAATCCAACAATTATTATTTTTCCTGTGTGGATTGCTACTGTTTTCGCTGCTATAGCTGGAATTATAGCTACAAAATTGTTTATAAAAAGGGGAAAAATTTAGAAAGGAATTGATATAGTGCAATTAATAAATTTTCTTTCAAATCTTGCTATGCCACTAGTAATTTTGGTTATTGTAATATATGCTTTTTTAGAAAAAATAAAAGTGTTTGAGGTGTTTTTATCAGGGGCAAAAGATGGAATAGATGTTGTAATTAGTATTTTTCCTACATTGATAGGACTTTTTTTGGCAGTTGGGGCACTAAGGAGTTCTGGAATTTTAGATTTTATTGTTAATTTAATTTCTCCGCTTCTAAATAAAGTCAATTTTCCTACAGAAATCATGCCATTAGCTTTAATAAGACCAATTTCTGGAAGTAGCTCTATTGCAGTGGCAACAAACATTATGAAAACATTTGGTGTTGATAGCCAAATAGGAATGATGGCTGCAGTAATTATGGGCTCTACAGAAACGACAGTTTATACAATTGCTGTATATACAGCTAGTGTGGGAATAAAAAACACAAGGTTTGTTTTATGGGCAGCACTAATTGCTGATTTTGTAGGAATTGTTACTAGCATTGTAGTTTGTAATTTACTAAAAATTTGATATAAAATTAGGGAATGTAATGCTTGAAAATGCTGATTTTTAAGGCAATTTGTCGAATTTTGTCAAAAAGTTTTTCTTGACAAATATTAATTTTGTATGTATAATCAATTACAGTTGAGGACTTTCCTTAATATTGATTCATTATTTTATATTATTTATTATGTTATTTAAAATTTTATTATTTATTTCTTTATTTTTCATAATTAAAAAAATTATTATAAAAATAATGGCAAAAAAAATTTTAAAGCAGATTGATGATAATCAACTTTAAAATTGTGCTTTTTATTTGTTATTATTCTTGTAGGGAATATTTTAATACAATTAATGGTTTAAAGTCCCCCTCAAAGTTAAACCAATATTGCATCAGTCCCTTTTTATGATGTATTAAAATATAAATTATATTCTCTACAAATTATTATATATTATTTATGATAAGTTTCACCATTTATAATTTTAAAACTCCTAAAAATTTGTTCTAAGAGAAAAACACGAATTAATTGATGCGGAAAAGTTAGTTTTGAAAAACAAAGTGACTCTTTGCAAATTGAAAATACGTGTGATGTTATCCCCAGAGAACCTCCAATAATAAAAGTGATGGAACTTGTCGTAAGGGAGAGTGTATCAATTTTTTTAGCGAATTCTTCAGAAGATAATTCTTTTCCCCTTAAGTCTAAATTTATTAAGTAACTATCTTTAGGTAGATGCTTTAAAATGTTGTTACACTCTTTTTCTTTAATTTCTTCGAGAGTAGAAGGGCTTGCTTTGTCAGGAATTTTTTCATCTGGTAGTTCGATGATATGTAATTTGCAGTATTTTGATAGTCTTTTACTATACTCATCAATTGCATCTTTTAAGTAAGACTCTCGTATTTTTCCGACACAAATAATATTAATTGTAAGCATAAAATCTCCTATATACATATTTCTTTACTAGTAGAGTCTCTACTAGCGATTGAAAGTGACAAAGAATTTTCTTTGTAATTACTTGCTATTAATTCTTCTACAACAGTTTTGTACGCAAGTTCAGGAAAGTTGCTTTCTTTACTTAAATGTCCTAACATTACTTGTTTTAAACCACAAGTTAACAAGTAAGAAATTGTTTTTCCTGCTTCTTCATTAGACAGATGACCTGTTGGACCAGAAATTCTATTTTTTAATGAATAAGGGTATCTACAATACATTAACATTTCTGGATTGTAGTTAGCTTCTAGCAATAAAAAATTACTATCTTCTAAATTTTTTAAAATTCCGTTAGTCATATGCCCAATGTCTGTTGCAATACTCATTTTCTTTTGTTTATTACCAATGGTAAAACCACAAGGGTTTGCAGCATCATGTGGGATACTAAAAGGTTTTATTTGTAAATCATTAATTACAAATTTTTCTTCAATATTAAAAAGATGAATATTTTCTTCAGGAATTTTTTCTTTTTGTTTTGGCATAGCATCTAGGGTTTTTTGGTTTACGAATACTGGAAGATTGAATTTTTTTGCAAAAGTTCCTAAACCTTGAACATGGTCTATGTGCTCATGTGTTATTAAAATACCATCTAATTTGGTAGGGTCAGTATCTAGATTTAATAGTGCGTTTTCCACTTTTTTTGCACTTACACCAATATCTACAAGTAAATTTGTATTTTCTGTTTTTACAAATAAACTGTTTCCACTACTACCACTAAATAAACTATAAAAATTTAACATTTCTTTTGACTTCCTTTGTAAGACTTTAGTTTTCTTTTACTCTTTCAATTTGTGCTCCAATACTTCTAAATCTTTCTTCTATGTCTTCATAACCACGGTCAATATGTTGCAAATTATATACTTCTGTTGTTCCATGTGCACATGTACCAGCTATAATAAGAGCTGCTCCAGCACGTAAATCTGTTGAATAAACAGGCGAACCACTTAGGGATTCAACACCTTCAAAGATTGCGGTTTTACCTTGTACAGTGATTTTTGCTCCCATTTTGTTCAATTCTTGGGTATATTGAAATCTTGATTCCCAGATACTTTCATTAATTATGCTAGTACCATTTGCTAAAGCTAGAACAACACCCATTTGAGGTTGTAAATCTGTTGGAAATCCTGGATGTGGTAATGTTTTTATATTAGCTTTTAGTGGTCGTTGATTACAATATACATGTAGGCTATCACCGTAGTCTTCAACAATTCCACCTACTTCTATGATTTTTGCTGTAATTGAGTCTAAGTGTTTAGTAATACAGTTTTTTATTACTAAATCTCCTTTTGTTGCCACTGTTGCTAGCATAAATGTACCTGCTTCAATTTGATCAGGTACAACAGAATAAGAGGTGTTTCCATGTAATTTTTTAACACCATTTATTTTTATAATATCTGTTCCTGCTCCACGAATGTCAGCACCCATAGTATTTAAAAAGTTTGCAACATCAACAACATGTGGCTCTTTTGCTGCATTGTCTATTGTTGTAGTACCTTCTGCTAAAGTAGCTGCAAGCATAATGTTTATTGTAGCACCAACTGATACAATATCCATGTAGATTGAATTGCCAACTAATTTATCTGCTTTTGCAAAAATAGTACCATTACCAACTGTTACTTGTCCGCCTAACATTTCAAAACCTTTTATATGTTGATCAATAGGTCTTGCACCTAATTGGCAACCGCCTGGCATACCTACTTCTATTTCTTTTTTTCTACCTAACATAGAGCCAATTATATAATAAGAGGCTCTGAATTTGCTTGTTAAATCTAAAGGTGCTTTTGTTGTATGTATATCTCTAGTATCTATTGTTATACAGTTTTTTGTGTTCCAAGTGATTTTTGCTCCTAATTGTTCTAATATTTCACAAGAAATCATAACATCACTAATATGTGGTAAATTATCAATTGTACAAACACCATCTATTAATAAAGTTGCTGGTAAAATAGCAACTGCTGCATTTTTTGCTCCATTTATTTTTATTTCTCCTTTTAAAGGAGTAGGACCTTTTATTACTAATTTTTCCAATGAAATTACCCCCTGATAGTTTGTGTTTAAAATATACCATAAACTGAGAAGAAATGCAATAGTTTTTACTTATTAACTGAAAAGAGGAGCATATTTAAAATTAAAAAAGCCTATAAAAAGATATAGGCTTATAGATTGAAATAATTATTTTTTTGCAGTTATAAAACCATTGTGTCCAAAAAATTCTAATAGTTTAAATTTAAAAGATATTCCAGTGTTTGATTTACTTTCAGAAACTAAAGCAAAATCTTCTTCATTCATATTTTCTTTTAGTAAATTTTTAGAAGAATCAGGCACTACACCTGAGGTTACATCTATAAAACATAAAGGAGGGAACATTACACACCACCAATTTTGACCTTTTGCTTCTCCTATTTTTACGCGTAAGGCATCATAATATCCTGCAGGTAGTGAAATATCTCCATATGTTTTTGTTGGAAATTCAAAGTTTCCAATTTCTACATCTACATCATAAGAATAGTCATTGTCAAGTATGGTTTGTTTTGCTATTGTTTTAAGGTCTTCTATATGATTTTGTGCAATTCTAATAGCTTCTTCTTTTGATGTGGTATCATTGCATAAAGAGTGCATATATTCTAATAGTTTATCACGAACTATATATTTTAAATTTTGATCTTCTTGACTATCACTGTTTGCTAAAACATGTAATCTAAAAACACTTTTGGAAATATCATTAGCTGTAGTTTGGGCGTATGAAAATGCGCATATTGTTGTATATAAAAATAATAAAAACGTAAGTAGAACTATAATTTTAACTTTTGAAAATACTTTATTTTTCATTTGTTACCTCCTATATACTTTTCTTGAAAAATATTCTTTACTTTAATTATTGCCAATTTAGAAAATTTTATACAAAAAATAAATAAAAAAAATGTCGAAAAAAATTGTCGAAAAAGCACGATGAATTTTATTTGAAATATTATTGACATATACAAAATAAAATGGTAAAATTTGGAAGTGCTAAAAAATAAATTCAAAAGAAAAAACTTTCAAAATTCGAAGGGAAGGATAGTTTATGCTAAAAGCAAATGATAAAAAAAGTTTGGATGAAAATAAAGAAAAGGTATGTTCTTTTTATGCGAGTGACTATCATTTTGAAATGATTAGTTTGCCATATATCCAAAAGGAATTGAAAAATAAAAATGAGGTTATTATTTTTACAGAAAATAATTTAAAAGATACAATGGATAAGGTATTGGAAAGAATTAATATTAAAGAGGAAGAAAAACAGAAAATTAAGGATATTGATTGGAGTCAAGAAATACAAGAGAAATTGGCAAAGATGAAAGCTTTAGATAATCAAAACAAAACTGTGTTTATTAAAGGTAGTAAAAAATATATAAATGATATAGAAGAACAAATTGAAACTGTAGATTCTAATGCAACAATGATTCATTGTTATCCTATTCAAGAGGTGGCACAGGAAGTGAATGACATTGTTAAGGAGTATGATCTTATTTTAAATACTGTTGGGATAAAGGTTGAAAAATAATTACAATTTTGGCGTCGTCAAACTTCATTCGAAATTTAATCGAAGTACAAAAAGTACGTCTCATAAATTTCAAATTCGTTTTCCTTGCCAAAATTTAATTCTTTTCCAACCACCGAATAAGTATTAGGATGAAGGTTGAAAAATAATTGAAATTACTAAGGTTTCCGTGTTGTAAAAAAAACTCTTTACAAACCTCAAATTTTTTGTTATACTAAGTATTAACAAAACAGAAAGGAAGATGGCAATGGACAAAAATTTGGGAGAAATAAGGGCTGAGCTAAAGAAGTACAACCAAGAACATTTATTAAATGGTTATGATAAATTAGATGATAATAAAAAACAAATACTATTACAACAAATTGAAAACATAGATTTTGAATTAGTTAATTTTTTATATGAATCAACTAAAAAAGTCAATGAAACAAAACAAGATGAAATCACACCAATGGAATATTTGGACAAAAGTAAATTATATGATGATTATAAATATTATGAAAACATAGGGAAAAAGGCAATAGAAGAAGGAAAATTAGCTGCTGTTACAATGGCTGGTGGACAAGGTACTAGACTAGGTCATGATGGACCAAAAGGCACATATGACATAGGATTAGACTCTCACAAGTCATTATTTGAGTTGCTTAGTGATGGACTAAAAGAAGAGGGAAAAAAATATGAAGTTACAATTCCTTGGTTCATTATGACAAGTAGGGAAAATCATAAACAAACAGTTGAATTTTTTGAAAAACATAGATTTTTTGGATATCAAAAAGACAAAAATATATTTTTCTTTAATCAAGGTGAATTACCTATGATGGATACAGAAGGAAAAATTTTGATTGGAGAAGATGGGCTAATTAAACTAGCTTCAGATGGCCATGGAGGAATTTACGAGGCTCTTGTAAAAAATAAAATGGTTGATAAAATGAAAGAACTAGGCATAGAATGGGTATTTATTGGCGGAGTTGATAATTGCTTAGTTAAAATGGTAGACCCTGTTTTAATGGGAATTGCCATTGACAAAGGTGTGACTGTTGCTTGTAAATCAGTAGTTAAAGCAAATCCAAAAGAAAAAGTAGGTGTTTTCTGTAAGAGAAATGGAAAACCAAATGTAATTGAATATACTGAAATCACTGATGAAATGGCAGAGTTAAAAGATGAAGATGGAGAGTTAATGTATGGGGAATCTCATATTCTATGTAATTTATTCAATGTGTCAGCTATAGAGAGAATGGGAGAAACTCCTTTACCATATCATGTTGCATATAAAAAAGCTTCTTATATAGATCAAGATGGTAATCTAATTGTACCAGATTCTCCTAATGCATATAAATTTGAAGCTTTCCTATTTGATGCTTTTGGAGAAGTTGATGATATGGCTGTCTTACGTGTTAAAAGGGAAGAAGAATTTGCACCAGTTAAAAATGCAGATAGTGCAGGTGTTGATTGCCCAAGAACTGCTAGAAATTTATATAAAAAATATCATAATTTAGATTAGTTAAAAAAGAGCTAATAATGTTTTATATAGCTCTTTTTAATTATAAAAGTTAAAATTTTTAGAAAGGGGAAGATGTGAATATGGGGTATCTAGAAGAATATAAGAGATGGTGTGAAAGCGAAGAATTTGATGAGGAAACAAAAAAAGAGTTATTAGCAATAAAAGATGATGGTAAGGAAATAGAGGATAGATTTTATCAAGAATTAGAGTTTGGAACAGCAGGGTTAAGAGGTGTTATTGGTTCAGGTACAAACCGTATGAACCAATATACAGTAGGAAAGGCAACACAAGGATTAGCAAACTATATTTTAGAACAAGGTACACAAAATAAAGGTGTTGCAATTAGTTATGATTCTAGAAAAATGTCAAAAGAATTTAGTGAACAAACAGCTTTGATTTTAAATGCAAATGGGATAAAAACATTTTTATTTAAAAATTTAAGACCTGTGCCTGAATTATCTTTTGCAGTTAGAAATCTTGGTTGTACAGCAGGTGTTATGATTACGGCAAGTCACAATCCACCAAAATATAACGGATATAAGGTTTATTGGGATGATGGTGCGCAAATTGTTGCTCCAAGGGATACAGAGATTATAGCAAAAGTCAAAGCAGTGAAAAATTATTCTGAAATAAAAAGGATTTCAAGACAAGAAGCGGAAAAAACAGGACTATTTAATGTTATTGATACTGAAATGGATGATAAATATCTTGATACTCTTAAAAAATTAGTTTTAAATCCAGATGTTGTGAAGGAGCAAGGTAAAAATTTGAAAGTTGTTTATACTCCTTTACATGGAACTGGAAATACAATAGCAGAAAGATTATTGAAAGACATAGGAATACAAAATTTGTATGTTGTTCCAGAACAAAAAGAACCAGATGGAAATTTTCCAACAGTAGATTATCCAAACCCAGAGGATCCAAAAGCATTTAAACTAGCTTTAGAACTAGCAAAAAAAGTGGATGCAGATGTGGTTTTAGCAACAGACCCTGATGCTGATAGACTAGGGGTATTTGCGAAAGACAGCAAAACCGGAAATTACATGGATTATACGGGAAATATGTCAGCTTTACTTATTGCAGAATATAGAATTTCGCAAATGTATGAAAAAGGAATTTTACCTACAAATGGTATGTTTGTTACTACAATAGTGTCTTCAAATTTAGCTTTTGCTATCGCAAAACAGTATAATTTAGATATATATGAAGTTTTGACTGGATTTAAAAATATTGGTGCTGTTATGAGAGATGCAGAAAATACTGGTAAAAATAAGTATGTATTTGGATTTGAAGAGAGCTATGGTTGTTTAATTGGTGATTATGCAAGGGATAAGGACGGTATTGCTGCGGTAATGGCACTTTGCGAGGCAGCATGTTATGCAAAATCAAAAGGAAAAACTTTATGGGATGCAATGATTGATGTTTATGAAAAATATGGTTATTACAAAGAAGGTTTGATTTCGATTGTTAGGGAAGGCGTACAAGGTGCACAAGAAATTAAAGATATGATGGAGAGAACAAGGAAAAAGCAGATTACTGAAATTGGTGGCTTGAAAGTTTTGAAATTTAAGGATGTTAATATTGATTATGTGAAAGATATGCAGACTGGAGAAGAATCAAAAACAGGACTTCCAAAATCAAATGTTTTGTACTATGAATTGGAAAATAATTGTTGGTGTTGTGTACGTCCATCTGGAACAGAACCTAAAATCAAAATATATATGGGAATTAAAGGAAATTCTGACCAAGATGCATGTGCAAAGCTTGAAAGCCTAAAACAAGCAATGGAAAAAGTAGTAAC
>CANRBU010000044.1 GCA_947628925.1 uncultured Clostridia bacterium
ATGGAATAACTAGTTATGGTGATATAGGAAAATTATATAATAATTACTTATTAAAAACAGCTTCTAAGGAAATAAGAAGTAGAGATAATGAAAGAAGTTAAGTACGCAACATAAGTATTATCTACGCAAAAGCAGAAGATATAAGTAGATAAGAAGGTAGTCTTATTATAAAACTAGACTACCTTTATAAAAAAATATAAACTTTATAAAAACTCTTGCCAAAAATCTTAAATAAAATTATAATAAATAAAGAATTGCATAAAATTAAGTAATTAAATAAATCTTTGAGGAGGAGAAAATGTCGTCAAAAAACAAACAAGGCTTCTTGCAAGGTGTAGTAACACTGATGTTTTCGCAAGTTCTTATAAAATTATTAGGAATGGTATATACTTTATACTTAACTAATAGGCAAGGTTTTGGAGATGAAGGTAATGGAATTGTAGCAAGTAGTTATCAAATTTATGCAATGCTACTTACAATATCTTCAATAGGAGTACCTAATGCAATATCAAAACTTGTATCTGAAAGGGTGGCTTTAGGTGACCATAAAGGTGCATACCGAATTTTTAAAATAGCCTTCGCTACATTTGCAATAATAGGTCTTATTGGAAGCTTAATGTTATTTTTAGGTGCACATGTAATTGCATATAACTGGTTACAAATTCCAGAAGCAGAAATGACACTTGTAGCTTTGTCACCAGCAATCTTCTTTGTTGCAATTAGTTCTGTTATGAGAGGATATTGCAATGGAAGACAAAATATTAAAGCAACTGCTAGATCACAGACTTTAGAACAAGTTTTTAAAACAGCCTTAACAATTATTATTGTTGAAATTGTAGCAATTATATCACATGTTTCAACAGAATGGATGGCAGCAGGTGCTACACTTGCAACTACAATAGCTACATTTGCAGGTTTCGGATATTTATACTTATATTATCAAACTATTCGTAAGGAAATTGCAAAAGAAATTAAGTCCACAGTTAATTACCAGTATGAAAGGGTAAAGACAATTATAAAAAAAGTCTTATTAGTATCATTTCCAATAGCATTAACTGCAATAATGTCATCATTAAATAAAAACATAGATTCATTTACAGTAGTAAGAAGCTTAAAACAATTTTTACCTGAAAGTGAAGCTTTAGCTCAATATGGAATTTTAGGCGGAAAAGTAGATATGCTAACAAGCTTGCCATTATCTATAAATGTAGCATTTGCGACTGCACTTGTTCCAGCAATCGCTGGTGCAAAAGCAAAAAAAGATACTCAGACAATCACTAAAAAAACTTCTTTTTCTCTATTAATTTCTATGTTGATAGGGTTGCCATGTACAGTTGGAATGTGCGTATTTGCAGGACCAATTTTAAATTTATTATTTCCAAATGCAAGTAATGGAGAACTTATTTTACAAATTAGTAGTTTAACAATATTTTTCACAATATTAGATCAAACAATAAATGGTGTTTTACAAGGATATGGAAAACTTATGATTCCAGCCATTTCGTTGGGATGTGGGGTAATAGCAAAACTGATTTTAAACCTTATATTAGTTCCTAACCCTGATTTTGGTGCATCAGGTGCAGCTTGGGCTTCTGTTGTATGTCATGCAGTTGCATTCACAATAGCAAGTACAGCCTTAAGAAGAAATGTAAAATTAGAATTGCCTTTTAGCAAAATATTTATAAAACCAGTTATTGCTGTGACAATTATGGGAATTTGTTCTTATTTTATATATACAATTTTATTAGGAATAATGGCACAAAAATTAGCAACAATAATCGCTATTATTCTAGCAATTATCATATATGGATTGGCAATTATTAGCCTTAAAATCTTTAGTAAAGAAGAAATAGTACAAATACCAAAAGGAGAAAAAATCCTTCAACTACTAGAAAAATTCAAAATTTATTAAAAAAATTAGCAAAAAAAGAAGGATTTTAAGGAATATTGGCGAATATTTTTAAATAGAAGTACATATATCGCTTAGTTCAGGTGATAGGAGTACATAATATTAAATCTTATAGGAGGTAATTTAAATGAACAAAGCTGAATTAATCGCAGCAATGGCTGCAAAAACAGGAGACACAAAGAAAGCAGCTGAAGCATCAGTAAACGCATTTGTAGGTGTTGTAACAGACGCATTAAAAAAAGGAGATAAAGTTCAATTAGTTGGATTTGGATCTTTCGAAGTTAGAAAAAGAGCTGCTAGAAAAGGAAGAAACCCACAAACTAAAGAAGAAATCAAAATTCCTGCATCAAAAGCTCCAGTTTTCAAAGCTGGTAAAGCATTAAAAGATTTAGTAAACAAAAAATAAGAAATAAGTTATAGCATATAAATATATGAACCCAATTAGGTAGTACTAATTGGGTTTTTTTATATTATATTTTATTTTGTAACAGATATGTGTATATCACGTAATTGGTCATGCCTTACAGAACTTGGTGCTCCCATCATTAAATCTTCTGCTTTGCTGTTTAGAGGAAATGCAATTACTTCTCTAATACTATCAGAATTTGTTAGTAACATTAACATTCTATCAATTCCAGGTGCAATTCCTGCATGAGGAGGAGCTCCATATTGAAATGCAGTATATAGTGCACCAAATTTATTTTTTACTTCTTCTTCAGTGTAACCAGCCATTGTAAACGCTTTTAGCATAATGTTAATATCATGGTTACGAACTGCACCAGAAGATAATTCAATTCCATTACATACAAGGTCATATTGATATGCTAAAATATCTAAAGGATTTTGGTTTTCTAAGGCAGATAGTCCTCCTTGAGGCATAGAAAATGGATTATGACTAAATTCCAATTTATTTTGTTCATCCATTTCAAACATAGGAAAATCTGTTATCCAAGCAAAGTAGAAAGTATTTTCATCAATTAAATTTAAACGCTTTCCAAGCTCAGTTCTAATTTGACCTGCAAGTTCTGTAGCACGTTTTTCATTGTCTGCAATAAAGAAAATGGTATCACCTTTTTCTAAATTTCCTAATACTAGTAATTCTTGTTTTAATTCATCAGGAATAAATTTATCAATAGGGCCTTTATAACTCAAATCCTCTTGAACTTCTAAATATCCAAGTCCTGCCATCCCAATAGATTTAGCAAAATCAAGCATTTTTTCGTGAAAACCTTTTGAAAATTGACCAGTAACTTTAATTGCTCTAACTGTTTTATTAATAAAAGGTTTGAAAGTGCATTTGTTAAAAAATTCTGATAAATCAATAATAACAAGAGGATTTCTCAAATCAGGTTTATCTGAACCGTATTTTACCATAGCAGTTTTATAAGTTATGCGAGGGAAAGGATATTGGTTAATTTTCTTATCAGAAAATTTTTGAAAAGTATTATATATAACAGGTTCAACAACATTAAAAACATCTTCTTGGGTACTAAAAGACATTTCCATATCTAACTGGTAAAATTCGCCTGGTGCTCTATCAGCTCGCGCATCTTCATCACGGAAACAAGGCGCAATTTGAAAATATTTATCTATTCCAGATACCATAAGTAATTGCTTGAATTGTTGAGGTGCTTGTGGGAGTGCATAAAACTTACCTGGATGTAATCTACTAGGGACCAAATAATCTCTAGCTCCTTCTGGTGAAGAACTTGTTAAAATTGGAGTTTGAACTTCCAAAAATCCTCTTTCTATCATTTGATTTCTTAAAAATTGAATGACTTGACTGCGTAATAAAAGGTTTTTCTTTAGTCTATCATTTCTAATATCTAAATAGCGATATTGTAAACGCAAATCTTCACGAACTTCTTGGTTTGAATTGATTTCAAAAGGTAAATTTTTTGTTCTCTTACCTAAAATTTCGATTTTTTCAATACGAATTTCAACTAAACCGGTTTCCAATTTAGGATTAACTGTTTCTTCATCACGTTTTTTAACTTCTCCATATACAGTAACTGTTGATTCAATTGGAATATGTGAAGCAAAATCCACATCTTCAGCTTTTCCAGAAGTAACAACTTGTGTAATTCCATACATGTCTCTAATATCTAGAAAAACAAGACCTCCTAAATCACGGATAGTTTGAACCCAACCAGCGATAGATACTTTTTTTCCAATATCTTCTAATCTAATTTCATTGCAAGTGTGTGTTTTATATTCACTCATATATATCATTCCTTTCTTTTGGGCATCAAAAAACGCCCATGCATATGCAGGGACGAAATTTTTTCCGCGGTACCACCCAGCTTGAAAATGCCTAAACATTTTCCTCTTTCAATTATATGCTCCAATATGTTTCACAAATTAGGTTGACCTAAAAGGGCTTTCAGCCGGTGACCCTTATTCTCTAATAGTAACTTCTAATCGCTTTGTATTGTACAAACGCATGATTTAATATATTGTATACTATTTTACAAGCTTTATACAATTTTGTCAAGAAAAAAATTAAAAATTTTTAAAGTTTATGTTTTTAACTTCATTGAAAGCAATTTTGATATTCCGTTTTCTTCCATTGTAACACCATACACTGTATCTGCCGCTTCCATAGTTCCTTTTCTATGTGTAATTACTAAAAATTGTGTATCTTTTGCAAATTTTTTCAAATAATCTGCATATCTATATACATTTACATCATCAAGTGCTGCTTCAATTTCATCTAATACGCAAAATGGTGCTGGATTTATCTTTAAAATTGCAAACAACAATGCAATTGCCGTAAGTGCCTTTTCTCCACCAGATAACAGCATCATATTTTGCAATTTCTTTCCTGGTGGTTGAGCAGTAATTTCAATACCACATTCCAATATATTTTTCTCATCTTCTAAAGTAACTTCAGCCTTACCTCCGCCAAATAATTCAGCAAATACTTGTCCAAAGTTTTTATTAATCTCCTTAAATTTAAGCTTGAACTGTTCCTTCATAATTTGAGTCATTTCAGTAACAATTTTTCTTAATTTAGCCATTGTACTTTCCAAATCTAGGCGCTGTTCATTCATAAAATCATATCTCTCTTTTAAGTTTTTATATTCTTCAATTGAGGCTAAATTAACACTTCCTAAGTCTTTCATTTCTGCCCTTAATTCATTTACTTTTTTCTTGGTATTTTGTATATTAGTTGGTTTTTCATACTCAGTTATTGAATTTGGAGTTAACTCATATTCTTCCCACAATTTGTTTATAATTTGAGTTATTTCTTCTTCTACTTTTGTTTTCTTAACTTCAAGTTTTACCAATTGTGCTCTCAAGTCTTCAATAACACTGAATTTTTCAGTAATTTCATCTTCTAATACTACCAATTTTTCATTTTTTTCTTTTCTATCCAACTTTAAGCTTTCTATCTTACTACTACTGTTTTTTACATCTTCTTTGATTGCTTCTATTTTATCTTTAATCTCTTGAATAGACTGCTCAAGATTACTATTTTCCTGTTTTATCTGTTCAATTTGTTCTTCCTTATTTGCAATTGTCTTTTGGTTTGCTTCCTTTTCTTGCGCAATTCTTTCTTTTATTTCTTCAATAGAACTTTCACTTTCATCAAAAGAAGACACTGATATTTTTAAGTTTGTAATATCAAAATTTAAATCATCTATATATTTTTGGTCATCCCTATTTAATTCAGCATATTCATTAATCATCTGTGTCAATTTCTCGTTTTCTGCATTTAAACTTTCTATCTCTACTTGAATCTGTTCTCTTTGCTCAATTGAATTTTTCTTATTTTCTTCTAATTGCAATTTCTCATCTTTTAATTTTTGTAATCTGACTTCTAATTTTTTAATTGTTTCTTCTAAGCCTTCCATTTTTTGCTTTTGCATTGCATAAGAAATTTCATCTTCTTGTAACTGTTTTTCTAGAACTTCCGCATTTTCAAAAATTGATTGCATTGCTTTTTCATGTTCTATTTTTTTATTAGAAATATCTTGTAATTTTTCTTGCACTTTGCCTATTTCTTTTCCAAGTTTTTCAATCTCCTTGCTTCTTCCTAAAATATTAACTGTTTTTTTAGCAACAGCTCCACCTGTAATAGAACCTGATGCATTTATAACATCACCTTGAAGTGTAACAATTCTAAACATATATGAATTTTGTTTTGCAAGTCTAATTGCAGTATCCATATTATCTACAATAACTGTTTTTCCCAATAAATTTAAAACAATTTGCTCATGTTTTTTATTGTATTTTACTAAATCTGAAGCAATACCAATAACACCATCTTCTTTTCCTTTTATCTTATCAATTTTCTTTCCTTTCACAGAAGTAATAGGTAAAAAAGATGCTCTTCCTATATTATTTTTACGCAAATATTCCACTAATTTTTTAGCATCTGTTTCTGTGTTTGTTACAATATTTTGCAAAGATAGGCCTAAACACATTTCAATGGCCGTTTCTAAATTTTCTGGAACTTCAATTAAATTTGCTAAAACCCCTTCAACACCTTTTTTTAATTCTGGGTTTGTTTCACATTCTTTTAGGAGTAGTTTTACACTTTTAGTATAACCTTCTTTTTCCTTTTCTGTTTCAATCAAAAAGCTCTGTCTTGATTGTTTCATGCGTATTTCATTTTCTATTGTATTTTTTTGCAATTCATATTCTTTAATCTTTTTGTTTGCTTCTTCCTTTTGATTGCTAGCAATTTCTAATTCCTTTTTAGCTTTATTCCTTTTAGCTTCTATCTCATAAAATTCTTTTGAAATTTCCTCTTTTTGCATACGTGTATTGTCTAATTCTAATACTGTATTTTGGATTTCCTGTGTTATCTGTTTTTGCCTTTTTTCATCATTGTCATAATTTATTTGTTTTTCCTGAATTTGTGATTGTTTTTCATATTTCTTATCTGTATTTTCTTCAACTTTCTTTTTGTAATTTTCAATTTCTAATGCTTTACTTGAAAGTTTTTCTGTTATTATAGATAACTCTTGTTCTTTTCCGTTTTAATTCATTAGCAAATTTTTCTTTATTTTGTCGCAAATTTTCACGCTTTTCTTCTTTTTGTTTTTCTTCATTTTCTAGTTCTTGCAAACGATTCTTTTTTTCTTCAATTTCTTGCATAAATCTTTTTTGGTTATCTTGATTGTTTGCAATTCTAGTTTGTGATACACTAATATCTGAATTTAACATTTCAATCTCTTTTTGACTTTCAAAGCCTAAGTTTGACATGTTTTCTACTTTATTTGTTATTTCATCAATATCATTTTTTAATTCTTCTTTTGCATGTTTTATTCTTTCTAATTTGGTTTCTTCATCATCACATTGTTGTTTAGTTATATCTTCTACCTCTGTAACTTTTTGCAACTCTGATTTGTTTTGCTCAATATTATGTGCAAAAAGCCCTACTTCAATATTTTTTAGTTCTTCATGCAAATTCAAATATTTTTTTGCTTTTTCTGCTTGGGCATATAATGGATCTAAATTACCTTCTATTTCTGATATAATATCATTTATTCTTAATAAATTTAATTTTGTATGTTCAAGCTTTTTCTCAGATTCCTCTTTACGATTTCTATATTTAACAATTCCTGCAGCTTCTTCAAAAATATGTCTTCTGTCTTCTGATTTATTACTTAATATCTCATCAATTTTTCCTTGTCCAACAATAGAATAGCCATCTTTTCCTATCCCTGTATCCATAAATAATTCTAAAATATCTTTTAACCTGCATGGAACTTTATTTATATAATATCCATTTTCTCCACTTCTATATAACTTCCTTGTAACAGTTACTTCAGAATATTCAATAGGTAACCCACCATCTGTATTGTCAAACACAAGTGAGCTTTCTGCAAAGCCTAATGATTTTCGATTTTGAGTACCTGAAAAAATTATATCTAATGACTTAGCTCCTCTTAGTGCTTTTATACTTTGCTCACCTAATACCCATCTAATTGCATCTGATATATTACTTTTTCCTGAACCATTTGGTCCTATAACTGTTGTAATTCCTTCTTTTAGTTCGATGACTGTTTTATCTGCAAAAGATTTAAACCCTTGCATTTCAATTCTTTTTAAATACATATATTACCACCGTACTTAGTGTATATCATTTTTCATTTTTTGTAAAGAGATTACATGTGATTTGCTACTAACTCAGCTACTTCATATATAAATCTTTGCTTTTCTGGTGTACATTTTTCTAATATATTTTTAAAATCTTGACTTAAATAATTTTCCGTATTTTCTGTAATTCCTGTTATAAAATATCCTACTGGTTTATCTAATATTTCTGCAATTTGCACCATTCTTTTTAAATTAATTTGTGTTTTCCCTGTTTCTAGTCTACTATAAAAAGCTACTGAAGTATCTATAATATCAGACATTTCTTCTTGTGTAAGATGTTTTTTTATTCTTTCTTCTTTAATTCTTCTACCTATAACTGTATAATCTAATGGCATATTAATCACATCCCTTTCTAATTGTTAAGAATTTTTTGCAACTTTCCTACTAAATAAATATAGCACCATATGGTATAGTTTGTCAATATATTTTTTATTTATTTGTAAATATTTATTTATTAATCTTAGACTTAATTTATACCCTATATGTTTATATATTTTGTTTCAAACGCTTTTAACTGTAAGAATATATCAAATTCATCTATTTCATTTTCTAGCATTTGTATTAATTTCCTTTTATTTTCATTACTAATTTGCATTTTTAATAAATTTATTTTACTTATAATTGAGCTTTTCCTAAGTAATGCAACTGGTTTACATTTTTGCAAATCAACAAAATTGTAAAATAGATTAATACAATTACTCCCAAAAGAAGTATATCTAATATTAGTGTTTTCCTTGATATTCCAATTCTTTTTGCCCACATATATAACTATTGGTACAATTATTGGTGGTCTTACACTATATGATTTTTCTGTTTTCCAGTTTTTGAAAAATATAGTACATTCATTTAAAACATTATATGTAATGTTATAGTTAGGCTCT
>CANRBU010000045.1 GCA_947628925.1 uncultured Clostridia bacterium
TATCAGTTATTGCAAACAATTTATGGTGGTCATGGAACACTGAATTTTTAAGGTTGTTTAGAAAAATAGATCAAGATCTATGGGAAAAATGTGGAAAAAACCCTGTAAAATTTTTGAAAGAAGTTTCTCAAGAAGCTTTAGAAAGAGCCACAAGAGATTTAATATTTTTAAAAGAATATGACAAAAATGTAGAAAATTTTGAAAATTATATGAATAGCAACAATACATGGTTTGCAAACAAATACCCTGAAAACAAAGATGATTTAATAGCATATTTCTCAGCAGAATACGGCTTAGATGAAACAATCCCTATTTATTCAGGAGGCTTAGGTATCTTATCAGGAGATCATCTAAAATCAGCTAGTGATTTAGGTATTCCATTAGTAGCAGTAGGTTTATTATATAAAAATGGATATTTTCATCAAAAAATCAATGGAAGAGGAGAGCAAGAAACAGAATATCATGATATTGATTTATTTGATTTGCCAATACATCCAGTAAAAACAGAAGAAGGAGAAGACCTTACAATATATATAAAATTCCCCAAAAGAAGAATTTATCTAAAAGTTTGGGAAATAGCTGTAGGTAGAGTGAAACTATATTTATTAGACTCAGACATAGAAAAAAATAATCCAGAAGATAGAGATGTAACTTTACGTTTATATGGTGGAGACCAAGAAATGCGTATAAGACAAGAAATTGTTTTAGGAATGGGTGGTGTAAACCTATTAACAAGAACATTAAAATTAAACCCAACACTATACCACATGAACGAAGGACATTCATCTTTCTTAATTCTTGAATTAATAAAAAATATTATTACAGAAAAACAAGTATCTTTTGATATTGCAAGAGATATTGTATCATCAATGACAGTGTTTACAACACATACACCAGTACCAGCAGGAAACGATATCTTCCCAATTTCATTAGTAGAAAAATATTTTAAAGATTTTTGGCCAAGAATTGCAATTTCACGCGAAGAATTTCTAAAAATGGGAATGAAACCATGTGAAGACCTAGAACCAGGATTTAACATGGGAATATTAGCATTAAAAGTAGCAGGAAAGAAAAATGGTGTAAGTAAATTACATGGAGCAGTTTCTAGGGAATTGTTTGGTGAAATATGGCCAGAAATTGCAGCAAATGAATCACCAATAGGCTATGTTACAAACGGAATCCATACTTGCTCATGGTTAGCACCAAACTTAAAAGAATTATACAACAAATATTTAATTCCATACTGGCAAGACAAAATTCAATATGACTATGTATGGGAAAAAATTAAAAACATACCAGATGACAAACTATGGGAAGCACATCAAAAAAGAAAAGAAAAATTAATAAATCTTGTAAAAGATAGCACAATAGAAAGGTTAAGACGTTCAGGATATAGTTATGAAGATATACATTCTATAGTTTCAAAACTAGATCCAAATGCATTAACAATAGGCTTTGCAAGAAGATTTGCAACATATAAAAGAGCAACATTAATATTTAAAGACTTAGAAAGAATAACACAAATTTTAAACGAAACAGACAGACCAGTTCAATTAATATTTGCAGGAAAAGCACATCCTGCAGATAAAGAAGGACAAGACTTAATAAAATATATACATGAGATATCAATGATGCCACAATTTAAAGGAAAAATATTCTTACTAGAAAATTATAATATTGCAATGTCAAGATATTTAATAAGTGGTGTAGATGTATGGCTAAATAACCCAAGAAGACCAATGGAAGCATCAGGAACAAGTGGACAAAAAGCATCAGTAAATGGTGTAATCAATTTCAGTGTATTAGATGGTTGGTGGGCAGAAGCATATAACCAAAAAAACGGATGGAGAATAGGTTTTAATAGTGACTATGATTCATACGAGGCTCAAGATGTAACTGACAGCCAAAGCATATATGAAACACTAGAGAGCAAAATTATACCAAGTTATTATCAAAAAGACAAAAATGGCTTATCAAAAACATGGATGGAAATGATGAAAGAATCAATAATGTCAACAGGAGGAACTTACAGCACAGCAAGAATGGTAACAGAATATGCAGAGCAATATTACATGCCACTATGTAATCTATATCATAAATATTATGAAGATTTAAGCAGTGTAACAGAATTCAACTCATGGAAAAAAGAAACATTTAATGCATGGAAAGATATATCAATAAGCCAAGCAGAAAATGTTGATAACATCACTGTTGATGCAGGAAACAGCTTAGAAGTTAAATGCCAAGTAAATCTTGCAAATATAGCACCAGAACATGTAACAGTGGAATGTTATTACGGAAAAATCTTAGAAAATGGGGTAGTAGAAGATATACAAATAGTACCAATGAAATTAAAAAATGGAGAATATGTAGCAAAAATAGAACTAAAAACAGGAGGAAATTACGGATATACATTCCGAATTATGCCAAAACACGAAATGTTATTAGAACCAGCAAATATGAATTTAATTAAATGGGTAACAAAATAAAAAGGCATAACTATAAAATAAAAAAGGAATTAATTTACTATGGAAAGAGTACGCTTAGGAGACAGAGTTCTTCCAACATATACAAAAGGAGAAGAAATTTTTAATATGACATCACATATTGTGGGAGCTGCTCTAGGAGTGGTTGCCACAGTCCTTTGTGTTGTATTTTCCGCTATTCACCATAATGTATATGGAATCATTAGTGGAGCAATATATGGTGCAACAATGATATTACTATACACAATGTCTAGTATTTATCATGGGCTAAATCCACAAAGATTTTCTAAAAAAGTATTTCAAGTATTAGACCATTGCTCCATATTTTTGCTAATAGCAGGTTCATATACACCATTTTGTTTATCAAGTTTTGTACCAACACATCCAGTCATGGGATGGACAATATTTGGAATAATATGGTTTATGGCAGTATTAGGAATAACTTTAAACTCAATAGATATAAAAAAATACAAAATCTTCTCAATGATATGCTATTTAGGCATGGGATGGTGCATAATATTTACAGCAAATTTGTTACCAGAATTAATACATCCAAATGGATTAATTCTTTTGGTAGCAGGAGGAATAGCATATTCAATAGGAGCAATTTTGTATGGAGTTGGAAAAAAACATAAATGGATGCATTCAATTTTTCACTTATTTATATTATTAGGAAGTTTATTACAATTTTTCTGTATTTTATTATATGTAATGTAAAGGCGAAACATATTTTGTTTCGCCTTTTAAAATTATTTAACAATTTTTTTAGTATAATCTAAATTTGCAATAGATTCATATTCATAACCCAAAGTATACACATTAGTTGCAAAAATATCTTTCTTAAGCAACTGTAATAAATTTTTATTATTGCAACTATCTTCAAATTTCTTAACAGAAGTGATTACTTGCAACCTAGGATTTGCTTTTACAACTTCTGAAAGCAAAAATTCACCTCTTTTATTCATTCCCAAAACACGTATATATGGCTTTACTTTTTGTGAAATTTGCATATCCTTTTTTGTAATATTAAGAAGAGCATATAGCAAAATGCGCTGAATTCGTGTGTTTGTATAACGCTTTGATTTAACAATATCTAAAAATTCTACTATACTATTACAAGAATTTGCAGCGGTTTTAAAAGTATTTTCTAAACCTTCAGAAACATCAGGAAGATCAGCAATTTCTTGAATAGACATTTTTCTTAAAGTATATAAAATCTCTTTTTCAAAATTAGAAATATCATAAACAACATGTCCAACTTTTATATTTTCCATTAATATAGAATAAGTGTCTAATGGAATTACATTAGAAAGAGATTTAAAATTTCTACTTTTTACAAGGTTACGAATAGCAGTACTACTAATAATATTACCAGAAATTCCAGTACTATTATGGTCAGCCTCAATTCGCTGAACAGCATGTGGAAGCAAATGACTATCCAACATTTTTAAAGCTTTTAAATACTCAATTCCAAGAATATTATTAGGAGTAGACATTACATTTGAATATCTACGAATATCATTTAAATACATTAACAGCGCATTTTCTCTTGCCTTAGGAAAAGATATGCCTGTACTTAATTCATGAGCTAAAATATTTTTAAAAGCTCTAGGTTCATTGTAAAGAACATCTGCAATCTCATCTAAAATTTTAATATCATCACATTCAGCTCCAAAACTTATATCATCAACAATTTTCAAAGAGTCTAAAATTTGCATAGCACCATAAGCAAAATTTTCAGCACTAGAAATTGAATAAATCACAGGAAGTTCTAAAACTAAATCAACACCATTTGCAATTGCCATCTTAGCTTTAGACCATTTATCAACTAAAGAACAAGAACCACGTTGGGTAAAATTTCCACTCATCACACAAACAGTATATCTACATTTTGTAATTTGTTTGCTTTGCTCAATATGGTACGCATGACCATTATGAAAGGGATTATACTCTGCAACAATTCCTAAAACTCTACTCATTTTGCCACCTCCTGAAAAAAATTTAAAAAGATATTGTAAACTTTATAATTTATTGATATAATCATATCATAAAATATGGAAAAAAACAAATAATTCTTTTTCAAACAAAAGAAAGGAACATTCTAAAATATGGATAAGGTTACAATTTATACTGATGGAGCATGCTCTGGAAATCCAGGACCAGGTGGTTGGGGAGCAATATTAATGTATGGTAGCAATAAAAAAGAAATATCAGCAGGGAAAAATGATACGACAAATAATATCATGGAATTAACAGCAGCCTTAGAAGCATTAAAACTCCTAAAACATCCTTGTGAAGTAGAGTTATATAGTGACAGTGCATATCTAGTAAATGGCTTTACAAATGGTTGGATATACAACTGGCAAAAAAACAATTGGAAAACAGCAAATAAAGAACCAGTAAAAAACAAAGAAATTTGGGAAGAATTATATAACATGACAAAAATACACAAAATTACATTTATAAAAGTAAAAGGTCATAGTGATAACGAATATAATAATCGTTGTGATGAATTAGCAAGACAAGCAATAAAGAACTTAACAAAAGAATAGGAGAGAGTAATATGGAAACTTTTGCAGATTACATATTAAACGAAAAAAATCTAGGTTCAAAAATGGAAATCGTTTATTATCTAGCAAAAAAAGAAGGAGTCTTTTTTGAAAAATCAGTTATCTTTAAAACAGAAATCTTAAGAATGTTTTTAAATAACGTAGATTTGCGGTTTAGATAACAATTTATTACTAACAGCTTCATTACTTGCCACATGTAGAAAAATTCAAGTATCAAACAATAAAGATAAAATAAAGTCATATGCATATGAAGGCGCACAATATTTGTCAAGCATAGGCTTTGACCAACGCTTTTGCAATATATGTGCAGGAATAAACCGTTATTATAAGCAAGACCATCGTGAAAAAGAAAGTGACATATTAGAATTAGTTGATAACTTTGGAGCTATGTTACTAGATAGGCCTGAGAGAATAGGAATGCAAGTTGACGAAGCTTTGGTTTTATTGCAATACAGAAACTTAAAAGACGTGTATAATAGATATTTATATCAATTTGTTGAATTTGTTGAGAATCTAGAGACAATAAAAATAAAAGAAGAAAACCAAGAACTAACACTCCTTGAACTTCTAGTAAAAATATTTAGAACAACAGATGATATAAAACATTTCATTACAGCAGTCGTATATGAATATGAAGCAAAAGTTGATGATGAAATATGCCGAGTAAAAAGTAATGAATTTTTTAAAACTCATAAAAATAAAAAACAACTAAAAGAAGGAAATCCAAACAGACCACTATTTAGTGAAGAAATAACAAACAAAGTAATAGGGGAATTAATCAATAAAAGTAAATAAAGAAGGGAGAGCATAATATATAAAAATATATCATGCAAGCAGAAAATGTACGAAATATTTGCGGATTTACATGTACACATAGGAAGATCAGAATCAGGAAAACCAATAAAAATCACAGCAGCAAAATCTTTGAACTTTGCAAACATCGCTAAAGAATGTGAATCAAGAAAAGGGATACAAGTAGTTGGAATTATCGATTGTGCATCACCATATGTAATTGAAGATATCGAAAATTTTTTAAAAAATGGTGATGCATATGAGCTAAAAGATGGTGGAATTATATACAAAGACAAAGTTTGCATTTTGCTAGGAAGTGAAGTAGAAACTTCAGAAAAAGGTAGAAATGGCAAAAGCGGAAGTGCACACAATATATGCTTTTTCCCATATCTAAAAGATATAAAAGAATTTTCAAAAGAAATGAGTCACCATATAAAAAATATAACTTTAAGTACACAAAGGTCAGACATCTCAGGATATGATTTAATAGATATTGTAAAAAAACATAATGGCATATTAATACCAGCACATGTATTCACACCTTTTAAAAGTTACTATGGAAATTGCACAGATAGAATGAAAGACATCTTTAAAGAAAAATACAATCAAATATTTGCAATCGAATTAGGTCTAAGCTCAGACACAGAATTAGCAGACACAATTTCAGAACTAGAAAATAAAACTTTTGTAACAAATTCAGACGCACATTCTCTACCAAAAATAGCCAGAGAATATAATAAAATGCTAGTAGAAGATATATCTTTCAAAGAAGTAGTTAAAGCATTAAAAAATGAAGACGGCAGAAAAATATTAGCAAATTACGGACTAGACCCAAAACTAGGAAAATACCATAGAACATATTGTGATAATTGTGAAAAAACAATAGAAACAAAAGAGCCAGTTGAAGTATGCCCACACTGTGGTAGCAATCAAGTAACATTTGGAGTTTTTGACAGAATTGAATTAATAAAAGATAAACCTAAAGGCAAAAGTCCAAAAACAAGACCACCATATATTTATCAAATTCCGTTAGGCTTTGTACCAGGAGTAGGGGGAAAAACAATTGAAAAATTGTTAGACACCTTTGAAACAGAAATGAATATTTTGCACAAACTATCAAAAGATGACATTGAAGCAATAGTTGGCGAAAAAGTAGCTAATAAAATTGAAGAAGCTAGAACAGGGAATAGCAAAGTACATGCTGGTGGCGGAGGAAATTATGGAAAAATAGAATAGACAATAGTCATAAAAAGCGTCTTATTGAATACACATTATGTAAGAAAATATGTGTATAAGAGAGGCGCTTTTATGGAATATATAAAAAAACATGTTATTGAAAATTATAAAGAATATCTAATAATGATGATTTTTTTTATACTTGGTATTTTCTTAGGAGTATTTTTTATAAATCAAACAGAAGAAAGCCAAAAACAAGAAATACAAGAATATCTTGGCACTTTTATAACAGAACTAAAAAATGTAGAAACAATCAATCAAGTTGATATTCTAACATCTAGCATACATGATAAAATATTGTTAACAATCAGCATTTGGTTTTTTGGAACAACAATTATAGGTATACCCATTGTGTTTGGAATGGTAATATATAGAGGATTTTGCCTAGGATACACAATTGCTACAGCAATTTCATTCTTAGGATTTACAAAAGGTTTTCTATTTATCTTAGTAACTCTACTATTACAGAACATAATATTTATCCCTGCACTTATTGGACTATCAGTAAGTGGATTCAAATTTTATCAATCAATCATAAAAGACAGAAGGAAAGAAAACATAAAAATATCGTTCATAAGGCACACAATATTTTCAATACTTATGCTAGTAATAATGTCAATATCATCAATTATTGAAGTCTTTTTATCAACTAATATACTACGAATTTTAATTGGCTATTTCTAAGAGCAAGAAAAAATTAAAAAAATTTAAAAAATCTATTTACTTTTTGAAAATTGTTTGATATAACATATATAAGTTTATGTAAATATATCTTAACAGAATGTAGGGGGAAAAAACATGGAAAAACAGATAAAACTTTTTTTAAAATTTATTGAAACAGAGAAAAAATTATCTAACAATACATTACAATCATATCAAAGAGATTTACAACAATTTCAAGATTATTTAAATGAAAATGGTGTAAGATATACACATGTACATGAAGAACATATAAAAAAATATATAGAACATCTAAATGAAATAGGAAAAAAGCCATCTACAATATCTAGGTGTATTGCATCAATTAGATCTTTCTATCAATTTTTAGTAAGAAAAGCTAAAGTAAAAGAAGATCCAACAGAAAAAATTCAATCACCAAAAATCGAAAAACGTGTACCAAGTGTTTTAACTTCTAAAGAAGTAGAACTATTATTAGAACAACCAGATAATGTAGACTTAAAAGGTATAAGAGATAAAGCAATGTTAGAATTTGCATATGCTACAGGTATGCGTGTTACAGAAATAATATCTTTAAATACAGATGACATACATCTTGATGAAGGTTTTGTTGTTTGCAAAAATGGTTCAAAACAAAGAACTATTCCACTAGGAAAAATGTGTGAAAAAGCATTAAAAGAATATATTGAACATGCAAGAGATGCATTAATAAAAAAAGATAATGAAAAAGCATTATTTGTTAATATTAATGGTCGTAGGCTTACAAGACAAGGATTTTGGAAAATTATCAAATACTATAAAGAACAAGCACACATAGAAAAAGACATTACACCACATGTACTAAGACATTCATTTGCAACACACTTACTACAAAATGGTGCAGATTTAAAATCAATCCAAACAATGCTAGGACATTCAGATATTTCATCTACACAAATATATATGCAATTTCAAGATGAAGGAATAAAAAATATATATCAAAAAGCACACCCAAGAGCATAAAACAAGAAAAAAATAAACCCCAAATTGTTAGACAAAAGTTTAACAATTTGGAGTTTTTGCTATGGCTGGGCTGGCTAGATTCGAACTAGCGCATGCCAGAGTCAAAGTCTTATCTTTCATCTAACTTTTAACATTT
>CANRBU010000046.1 GCA_947628925.1 uncultured Clostridia bacterium
ACAGGCGATGGAATATTAACATCAATCATGCTAATTCAAGCTATTTTAGAAGCAAACAAACCAGCATCAGAAGTAGCAAAAATAGTTACTCTATATCCACAAGTATTGGTAAATGCAAAAGTATCAAATGAAAAGAAATATGATTATGAAAAAGATGAAGAAATAAAAGCCGAAATTCAAAAATTAGAAAAAGAATTTGCTGGAAATGGTAGAGTACTTATAAGACCATCTGGAACAGAGCCACTTGTAAGAGTTATGATAGAAGGTGAAAATCAAGAATACATTAGCAAAAAAGCAAATGAAATAGCAAAACTAATCGAAAAAAAATTAAGATAATGCATGTAATAAGCTTGCAACATAAATGTAACCAAAATGTAACACTCAAACACTTGCATGTTTATCAAAGAAGTGATATTATATATTCGTAACAAAAGAGAAAGGGGAAAGCAATATGTATGTTTTTAATATAGCAAATCCATTAACACTTATTTTACTTTTAACAGCAATCATTTTATTACTTTTCTTATCACAAGAACTAAAGAAAAGTTATATAGCTGCAATACCTTTATTTGCATCTTTAATTTTATTAATAGTGCATGGAGCACAATTATTTACTTTACAAGAAGAATTTAGAAGTTTAACATCAACATTATCAACATGTTTAGCAGTAGATTTTGTTTTTGTTGGAATATGTTTCTTTGGATATTTATGGGTAGATGACATTGAAGCAAAAGAAAAAGGCAAAAAGAGTGTTGACGATAGTTTAGCTTGGTTCTGGAAAAACGTTTAATATTTTGCTTTAATTATAATACGGTGATTATTAAAATTATTGCATGTAACAAGAGTTAATTCATGTTTAAAAGAAATGTTAGAAATTGGAGATAAATCATCTGTTTTTACTTCATAATTGGCAAAAACAGAATAGGTATATTTACGATTATTATTATCGTAAATTACAATGTCATCTCCATTTTTTAATTGATATATAAGACTAAAAAATTGGTTATTATTATAATTATGACCAGCAATACATAAATTGCCACCTTCGGGTGGCATTTTTCCATGAAAAATACAGGGTGATATTTTTAAAGTTTCATCATCTAAAATTGAAAAAATAGGGTAAGAAATTTTTAAAGTAGGAATTTCTATTTTACCTATGATAAATTTTTGTGTATATGAATTATTTTTTTCTAAATTAGTATATAAATTGGAAGATGCATATAATTGCATAGTTTCATAATTGTATTGCAAAAAACGACTTGTTTTTTGGTTTAAATTAGAATTATACATTATATATCCAAAAAAAATAGAAAGTAAAAAAAGAATGCTTAATGAAAATATAAAGAAATATTTAAAGCGATGCTCTTTTTCTTTTTGCAATTCAATTTCTACATTTGCTAAAATTTGATTCATAATTATCCACAACCCTTTTGTAAAATATAACTTTTTAAAATTATTTTATGTGAAAAAATAAAAAAAATGTAGGAAAAATTTTAATTAATTTCAAAAAAATGCCTAAAAATACTTGAAAAATGAAAAAAACATGATATAATATATTAAACAAAATTTAAAGACAAAATAAGGACAACATAAATTATATAATATCTAGTAGAGAGCCAAAGGGTGCTGAAAATTTGGTAAGTAAAAATAATTTATTATCACCTTATGTTTCTTAACTGAAAAGGATTTTCCTGAGTAAGTTTAGACGTAAATCTGCGTTAAAGAAAATTAAGAGAGTAATTTTAAATTACTAAATTAGGTGGTACCGCGGAATTCAAGCCATTTCGTCCTATTTTAATGGGATGAAATGGCTTTATTGATATTCAAAATAAAAGGGGGAATGTACAAATGTACAAAAAAGTAGAATTAAAAAATGGATTTGCAGGAATGGAAAAAGATATTGCTGAAATGTGGAAACAAAAAGACATTATCAAAAAAAATTTTGCTATGAATGAAGGCAAAAGATATTTTACTTTTTATGATGGACCACCAACAGCAAATGGAAAGCCACATGTAGGACATATTGAAACAAGAGTTATGAAAGATATTATCCCAAGGTATAAAGTAATGAAAGGATACCAAGTAATTCGTAAAGCTGGATGGGATACACATGGACTACCTGTAGAATTAGAAATTGAAAAGAAATTAGGAATTTCAGGAAAAGAGCAAATAGAAGAATATGGGGTCGAGAAATTCGTCAAAAAATGTAAGGAAAGCGTATTCGAATATGTTTCTGTATGGGAAGAAATGACAAACAAAGTTGGTTTTTGGGTAGATATGGATAACCCATATGTAACTTATCATAATGACTATATAGAATCTGTTTGGTGGGCTTTAAAACAAATGTGGGAAAAAGGCTTATTGTATGAAGGACATAAAGTTATGCCATATTGTCCAAGGTGTGGAACAGCACTATCTTCACACGAAGTAGCACAAGGATATAAAGATGTTAAAGATATGACATGTGTTGCAAAATTCAAAGTAAAAAATGAGGAAAATACTTATATTTTAGCTTGGACAACAACACCATGGACATTACCATCAAATTTAGCATTATGTATTAATAAATCTTATGAATATAGTAAAGTAGAAGTAAATGTTGGAACAGAAGAAGAACCAAAATATGAAAAATATATCTTAGCAAAAGATTTGCTAGATAAAGTTTTAAAAGATAAAGAATATAAAATCCTAGAAAATATAAAAGGAGAAAATTTACTAGGTATGGAATATGAACAACTTATGCCTTTTGCAAAAGTAGAAGGAAAAGCATTTGTAGTTATTCACGGAGACTATGTAAATTTAGAAGATGGTACAGGAATTGTTCATATTGCACCAGCTTATGGTGAAGATGATAGCTTAGTTTCAAAACAAAATGGCATTACTTTTATCAATTTAGTAGATAAATCAGGAAAATTTGTTGATGAAGTTACACCATGGGCAGGCAAATTCGTAAGAGATTGTAGTGAAGATATTTGCAAGTGGTTACAAGATAATAATAAATTATTTAGTAAGGAAAAACACTTACACTCATATCCACATTGTTGGAGATGTGATACACCACTTTTATATTATCCAAAAGAGAGTTGGTTTGTTGCTATGAGCAAACTAAGAGATGAGCTAGTAGATAACAACAACAAAGTAAATTGGTATCCTGATACTATTAGAACAGGAAGGTTTGGAAAGTTCCTAGAAAATGTTATAGATTGGGGAATTTCAAGAGATCGTTACTGGGGAACACCACTTCCAATTTGGACCTGTGAAGATGAAAAATGTGGTCACAAAGAGTGTATAGGAAGTATTGCAGAGTTAAAAGAAAAAGGTATAGATGTACCAGAAGATATTGAGTTGCATAAACCATATATTGATGAAGTTAAATTAAGATGTCCAAAATGTGGAAAAGAAATGAAAAGAGCAAAAGAAGTTATTGACTGTTGGTTTGATTCAGGTTCTATGCCATTTGCTGAATGGCACTATCCTTTTGAAAATAAAGAAATATTTGATAATAATTTCCCAGCAAATTTCATATCAGAAGCAGTTGATCAAACTAGAGGATGGTTCTATACATTAACAGCTATTGGAACAGCACTATTTGGCAGAAGCCCATTTGAAAATTGTATTGTATTAGGACATGTGCTAGATGGAAAAGGACAAAAAATGTCAAAATCAAAAGGAAATGGTGTTGACCCATTTTTATTGCTAGATACAGTAGGAGCAGATGCAACACGTTGGCATTTCTACACATGTAGTGCACCATGGCTACCAACAAGACTTTCATTAGAAAATGTAGAAGAAACACAAAGAGGATTTTTAAGTACATTATGGAATGTATATTCTTTCTATGTGTTATATGCTGAAATAGATAAATTTAATCCACTAAAATATTCAAATTTTGAAATAAGCAATGTTATGGATAAATGGATTATTTCTAAGCTAAATACATTGGTTAAAGAAGTTGACGAACAATTAAATGAATATAACATAACTGGAGCAGCTTTACAAATAGAAGATTTTACAGATGAATTATCAAATTGGTATGTACGTAGAAATCGTGAAAGATTTTGGGCACAAGAAATTAATGACGAAAAAATTGGTGCGTATGTTACATTATATACTGTTTTAACTACACTATGCAAAGTTGTTGCACCATTTGTACCTTTTATTGCTGATGAAATATATCAAAATCTTGTAGTAGGATTAGATAGTACACAACCAGAAAGTGTTCATTTATGCTTATGGCCAACTGTAAAAGAAGAAGCAATAGACAAAAAATTAGAAGAGGAAATGGATTTAGCATATAAAATTGTAAAACTAGGAAGAAGTGCAAGAAATTCAGCTAATATCAAAAATAGGCAACCACTTTCTAAAATGCTAATTTCTGTTGATACTTTACCAGAATATTACTCAGATATTGTTAGAGAAGAACTAAATGTAAAACAAATTGAATTAGGTGCTGATATGGCAGAATATGTAAACTTTGAAATTAAGCCTAATTTGCCAGTTCTAGGAAAAGAGTATGGAAAATTAATTCCAAGAATAAAAGAAGAAATTGCAAAGAAGAATCAAATGCAATTAGCAACAAAAGTAAAAAGTGGAAAAGTTGAATATATTGAAATTGATGGAACTGAAATTGGCTTAGATAGTGAAAATTTACTAATTGCAATGCATGGTAAAGACGGATTTGCATTTGGTGGAGAAGGTGAAATGGGAGTAGTTTTAGATACTCAAATAACACCAGAACTAAAAAGAGAAGGCTATATAAGAGAAATTTTATCAAAGGTACAAAACATGAGAAAAGATAAAGGTTTTGAAGTTCTAGATAATATAAAATTATATGTAGCTGAAAATGAAATGCTAGAAGCAATTATAAAGGAAAATGAAGAATTTATTAAGCACGAGACATTGGCTAAAGAAATTATTTATAACAAATCAAGAGAAGAATATACCGAAACAAATATAAATGGTGAAAATCTAAAAATAGATGTAGAAGTTACAAATGAGTAAAATTAAAAGATTTTGACAAATAACAAAATATAAAGTATAATAAAAACTAAAAGAAGGGACTAATATAAGATGAAAAGCCGTGTAAGCCTTGATACTGCATATATATATATATATATATATATATATCATAATTTTAAAAAATACACAAATAAAAAATATTTGCGGTTTTTTTGTCGAATATAAAAACAATTTAAAGAAACTTGTAGCAAAGCAATTTTTTTATTGCTTTGCTTAAGTTTCTTTTTTTGATATAAAATACAGTCATTTTCGCAACATATTTTTTACTATAGAAAGGAATGAAAAAATAATGAAAAAAAATCGGGTATTTATCAGCCAAAATGAAAGCTGTAGGAAAGTTTCTAATTTCTGGTTTGTTAGCATTTTTGATTTTAAATTTTTTAACACTATTCTATTTTAATAGTGCAGTTAGAGATGAAACTCCTAATAAGAATGAAACTTTAGCTACAAATTGGAAATATGAACCAAACCAATTGTCTGTACGTGCAACAGAAGGATATGGAGTGGTACATATTAACAATGATGGGTATGTTAATGAGTTTGACTATACTCCTAATATGCCAATTAGTATACTAATGATGGGATCTTCACAGGTAGAAGCAGTACAAGTTAACGCAAATGAATCAATGTCTTATCTATTGAATGATATGGTTGGAGAAGAAAATACAGTATATAATATAGGTATTTCTGCACATTATTTATTGGAAAGTGTTAAGAATTTAAAATCAGCTATTGAAAAATATAATCCAAAAGATTATGTTGTAATAGAAACAAATGGAGTTAATTTTACAGAAAAGGAATTAACAGAGGCACTTAATAGCAAAACATCAGATACAACAACAGAAACAGAGAATCAAGGATTTTATTCTAAAATAAAAAATAATGAAATTATTAGAGAAATATTTAGAAAAATGCCATTTTTACGATTAGCTATTTATCAAATCAAAGAATTTCAAGAATATGGAAATGGAAATACAGAAAATAATGTGAGCATTGAATTTAACGAAGATTTAACAAATCAAATTTTAGAAAAAATAAAAAATGAAACATCAACAACAAATGTGCAACCAATAATTTTTTATCATCCATATACTACAATAGATAAAGATGGTAATTTGATTTTATCAGATGACGAGGATAGTGTACAAAAATTTGCAGATTTATGCGAAAAAAATGGAATTTATTTTTTGGATATGAGTGAAAGATTTAAGGAAGAATATGAAAAAAACTATATTCTACCTTATGGTTTTAGCAATACAAGCGTTGGAAAAGGTCATCTTAATAAATATGGACACGAAATGGTAGCAGAAGAACTATATAAATTAATAAAAAGTCAAGGAGGTGAGCAATAATGTCATTTGCATCAATTGATTTTATTATATTTTTTGCTGTTGTAATAATAGGAACTCTTATTATTCAAAAATTCTTTTCAAAAAGAGTTAAAGAATGTTTTTTATTAATAGCAAGTTATTTCTTTTATGGATACTGGGATTGGAGATTTTGTTTTTTACTATTGTTTGTCACAGTCATTTCTTATTGGACAGCAAAAAAGCAGGATAAAAAAATTATGTACATAACAGGAATTGTTATTCCATTAGTTGTATTAGGATTTTTTAAGTATTTTAACTTTTTCTTAGACTCTGTATCAGGAATTATTGGACATAATCTTGGAGTTTTAAATATTATACTTCCTGTAGGAATATCTTTTTATACTTTCCAAGCATTAAGTTATGTAATAGATGCTCATAGAGGAAAAGTAGAAGTAGAAAATGATTTTATAAAATTAGCTTTATATTTAAGCTTTTTCCCACAACTTGTAGCAGGACCAATTGTAAAAGCAAATGAATTTTTACCTCAATTAAAAGAAGAAAGAAAAGTAACTTCTGAGAATTTTAAAACAGGTATTCAATTAATGGCATTTGGTTTAATGAAAAAAATAGTATTAGCAGACCACCTTGCTCTGTTTGTAGATGGAGTATTTAGTGCACCATCTGCATACCATTGGGCGACTATAATATTAGCAGTATTATCATATTCAATTCAAATTTATTTTGACTTTTCAGGTTATTCTGATATAGCTATTGGATGTGCTAAATGTTTAGGATATGATTTTAATAAAAACTTTAACTTACCATATATATCTCAAAATGTAACAGAGTTTTGGAGAAGATGGCATATTAGCTTATCTACATGGTTAAAAGAATATTTATATATACCACTAGGAGGAAATAGAAAAGGAAAAGTAAGACAGTATATTAATTTGTTAACAACTATGTTATTAGGTGGATTATGGCATGGAGCTAGTTGGACATTTGTATTTTGGGGAGGATTAAATGGAGTAGCTCTTTGTGTTGACAAAGTTTTAACAAGGGAAAAGAAAGAAAAAAGCACTTTTGGAAAAGTAGTTGGAATTCTTACAACATTTATCTTTATATCTTTCACATGGATTTTCTTCAGAGCGGATAATTTTGCAGTAGCATGGGAAGTTATAAAAGGAATTTTTACATTACAACCTGGAATACAACAACCATTTATATGGTCATTTGTTGCAATAGGATTACTAATAATAGGTACAATATGTGCTATTGTTAAATCACATAAAAATGGTGATAAATATGTAGAAGGATATTATCCAACTGTTAATTTAAGTACTATTAAAGGCTTAACTATATTCTTTGTTGTAATAGGACTAATATTAGGTTTAGCATTTACAGGAGAGCAACCATTTGTATATTTCCAATTTTAGTTTATTTGAATTTACTTATTAAAAATACACCTCAAATATTAGATTTTTTATCTAACATTTGGGGTGTAATTCATTCAAAGCCTCAGTTTTTAAGTTCGCAATAAATCAATCCAACTATAAATAACACGTTTTGCCATAGTAAACAAATTTAAATCACTAACATCATTTTTGGCTATTAAATTGACAGTTCCCAAAGTTTTTCCATCTAGGCTAAAAGACATTTCACCTAATTTTTGACCAGAAATAATTTTAGCAGATACGGAATCAGGTAAATTTATGCTTTGAGTTACTTGTGATTCTTTGCCTTTTTCAATTAAAGCACCACTATTATTTTCTAATATTACATCAACATGGTCAACAGTACCTTTTTTGACATTAATAGTTTTTACGAAATCACCTTTATTGCCAAAGCTTTTAAAAGTAAATTTACTAAAACCATAATCTAATAATTTTTGAGCTTCACTAAATCTTATTTTTGTAGAAGGAGCTTTCATAATAACAGCAATTAAAGATAAATCATTTCGAGTTGCACTGGCTGATAAATTATATAAAGCAAGTGAAGTAGAACCAGTTTTTAGTCCAGTTGCACCTTGATAAGTTTTTATCAATTTATTTGTATTAGAAAGTTGTGATTTTCCATCACGTAAAGAATCCATCCAAATGCTAGTGTATTTAGTGACTTCTGGATATTTATTTAATAATTCACGTGACATTAAAGATATATCATAACTAGAAGTTAAATGACCATCTTCATCTAAACCATGGCAATTTTTGAAAGTAGTATCATTCATACCAAGGTCTTTTGCTTTTTTATTCATAAGTTCAACAAAGGCGTCTTCACTACCAGCTACAAATTCAGCCATTGCTACAACACAGTCATTAGCAGAATTTACACAAATTGCTTTTAGCATTTCATCAACTGTTAAAGTTTCTCTTGGGTCAAGCCAAATTTGAGAGCCTCCCATAGAAGCGGCATTTTCAGAAC
>CANRBU010000047.1 GCA_947628925.1 uncultured Clostridia bacterium
ATGACACTAATTTCACAGAAATCTATGAAAATGTAAAAAATGCAATTATCACATTTCAAGAAAACATTAAACCAGCTTTAGAAGCAACAACTCCAGAAAATACAGCAGAAGAAACTCAAACAACAAATGAACAAACTCCAGAAAACACAGTACTAGAACAACAACAAAATCAACCAGCAATAGGTGGAGCAGTAGAAGAACAAGAACAGATACCATTAACACAAGAAGAACAAGATATACAAAGTGTAAAAAATACTACGTCTTTCATAAAACCAGTAGCAGGAACAATAAGTTCAGGTTATGGATATCGTTCAACAGCAACAGGAACAGTACCTAAAAATCATACAGGAACAGATATAGCAGCAAACCTAGGAACCAAAATTTATTCAAGCACAGAAGGGGAAGTAGTGCTTGCATCAGAAGAAGGAGATTATGGAAAACACTTAAAAATTCAAATTGGAGAAGTCAGTATAATCTATGCACATTGTAACAACTTATATGTAAAGCAGGGAGAGCATATAACACAAGGACAAGAAATTGCAGAAGTAGGCTCAACAGGTAATTCAACAGGACCACATTTACATTTTGAAATTCGATTTCAAGAAAGAACAGTAGATGCTCAAAAAATTTTGGAACTATAAAAAATATAACTGAATTATTTTCAAAAAAGGAATGATAATAATGAGATTTCGAATTGACTTAAAGTTATTTTTGATAATTATCATATTTCTATTAACAAAACAAATTCACATATATATGATAATGATGATATTCGCATTTTTGCATGAATTAGGCCATCTGCTAGCAGGAATTATACTAAAAATGAAACCAAAGAAAATAGAAATTATTCCAGTAGGTCTTAGCATTTCTTTTGAAATATCAACAAAAGACATAAATAAAAAAATAGGAAAGACAAATTTATTAGAATTAAAAAAAATTTTTGTGTTACTAGCAGGCCCATTAACAAATATATTAGCAATTCTTATTGTAGCAAACATACCTATAGGAATAATGCACAAATTAGAGATTATTTATGCAAATGGTTGCATTTTTCTATTCAACATGTTACCAATATATCCATTAGATGGAGGCAGAATCATCAAAGGAATCTTAGAATTAAAAATAGGAAAAAGAAAAGCAAATCAAATAACCAAAAAAATTACCATCATATTTACAAGTATGTTAACGGCAGTATCAATAATTATTTTATATTACAATTTCAACATAGCAATTATTTTAATAATGTTGTACATATGGATTTTAGTGCAAAAGGAAATCAAATTGGCAAACAATAAAGAAAAAATCTATCAAATATTAGAAAAAAACTATTGAAAAAAAAATAAAAAAATAGTAAACTAATACTAAAGAATAAAAATTGAATTCTTTTCCAACTAGCGTTATACTTTTAGAAAGGAATGATATAAAAAAATGAACAAAAGCAAAGAAGCGGGAATAACATTAATTTCACTAGTAATTACAATTATTGTACTTATGATTTTAACATTTTCAATCACAACAAATTTAAAAAACAATGCAGATTTACAAAAATTAGTAAATTTACGTGGCGATATAGAAAATTTGACTCAAAAAGTAAATGACTTTTACGATGAATATGGAGAAATACCAGCAAGTATAGAATATACAAATATTAGCCATTTATCAGATGTATTAAACTCAGTTGAGAAAGTAACAAAATTTTATGTAATTGATTTACAAGCTATGCAAGGAGTAAGTTTGCATTATGGCAAAGACTATGAAATTGTAAAAAACATAGACCCAGAAAGAACTACAATAAGTGCAAATGATTATGAAGACATATATATTATAAATGAGCAAACACATAATATATTCTATGTTCAAGGAATAAGTGTACAAGAAGACAAAAAAACTAAAAAATACTATTATACTGATCATGAAAAAGTTGAAAATATTGCAGGAACAAATGTAGCAAATCCACCAGAAATGCTAGAAGGTATGCAAAAAGCAATGTTTATAGAACCAACTAACACAGCAAAAGGAAAAGTTGTTTTACAAAATGAAGAAGGTTTTGATGAGAGTCAATGGTACTCATATGAAACAAAAAAATGGGCAAATGCACAAACCAAAGATGGAAGCATGTGGGTATGGATACCAAGGTTTGCTTATAAGATAGAAACAGACCCAAGCTATACTGAAGGAAAAACAACAACAGGTGGAACAATCAAAGTAAAATTTTTAATAGGAACAACAGATAACTATTATGATGATGATGGAAGTTTAAAAACAGCACAAAGGCAAAAATCAAATGTTGAAATAATTAATTCAAATAAAGAATACACAGTACATCCAGCATTTACAAATGAAAGTGCTATTTCATATGCAAATGGGGGTTGGGACAAAGAACTAAGCGGAATATGGGTAGCAAAATTTGAAGCAGGTTATTCAACAGAAGAAGATATTACTTCAAATGCAGATCCAGTATTTCAAGGACTAAAATACTCTATGAATAATGTCAGCCAACAAGAAGCATTTAATATTTCAAAAGCATTAGTAGAAGAAAACAATAAATATGGGCTTTCAAAAGAAACAACAGATAGCCATTTAATGAAAAACAGTGAATGGGGTGCAGTAGCATATTTAAGTCAAAGCCAATATGGATTAGATGGACAAAATATCAGTGACAATTATGTTTCTTTACAAAGCATCAATAATCCAATAAATGACAAACAACAAGGTATAAACAGTATATATGGTATTACAGGTGTAACATCAGGTGAAGCAAATGTCAAAAATTTAATAGTAACAACAATGGAAGATATAGATAATGTAAGAATGAACTTGCCTAACCAAGAAGGAGTATACACATGGCATCAACAAAATGGTCAAAGTGCAAGTACAACAGGAACAATACATGGCATTTATGATTTAAGCGGAGGACTAAATGAATTAGTTTCTGCATGTGTATCAGATGAAGAAAGCACAAAATATATAAAAGCTTATAAAAAAGCAAATACCGATTTAGAAGATGAAAATAAAATGCAACAAGCAAATTACAGTGAAAACACACAAATATATGGAGATGCAGTTTTTGAAACATCAACAAAAGGTACAGAAAATAGTGGTTGGTATCAAGATGCTTCAAGATTTATTGGAAAAACAGCATTATATATGCTTAGAGGAGGCTCAATTTCAGAAAGTTCAAATGAAAATGGATTATATGCATTTAACTCAACAGATGGAAATAGCGCATATAATATAGGTTTTAGAGCAGTACTAGTTGCAAAATAAATTAAATACACCTACAATGCTAGAATTTTGCATTGTAGGTGTATTTTTTGTGTTTTTTATGCAAACTCAATTGACTTTTAAGTAAATTCGTTATATTATATTAATATCAAATTTGAGCATCACAAATCCTAAGGAGGAAATAATTATGGGAGAAGTAATTGTAATAACATCTGGTAAAGGTGGAGTAGGAAAAACAACAACGACAGCAAATTTAGGAGCAAGTTTAGCAGTTGAAGGAAAAAAGATAGCTTTAATTGATACAGATATTGGGTTAAGAAACCTAGATGTTGTTATGGGCCTAGAAAACAGAATTGTATATGACATTGTAGATGTTGTCGAAGAAAAATGCAAATTAAGACAAGCCCTTATAAAAGATAAAAGATTTAAAGACCTATACCTATTACCAGCGGCTCAAACAAGAGATAAAACAGCAGTAAATGAAGAGCAAATGAGAAAATTAACTAAAAAACTAAAAGAAGAATTTGATTATATTTTAATTGACTGTCCAGCAGGAATTGAACAAGGATTCAAAAATGCTATAGCAGGAGCAGATCGAGCTATTGTAGTAACAACAGCTGAAATATCTGCTATACGTGATGCAGACAGAATTATTGGACTTTTGGAATCATCAGAAATCAAAAATCCAGAATTAGTAATTAACAGAATTAGACCAAACATGATAAAAAAAGGTGAAATGATGGATGTAGATGACATTGTTGACCTATTATCAATTGATTTAATTGGTGTAGTACCAGATGACGAATATATTATTACACAAACAAATAAAGGTGAACCAGTAATTCAAAATAGAAAAGCACCATCTGGAAAAGCATATATGGAAATTGCAAAAAGAGTTTTAGGTGAAAAAATAGAAGTGACAATACCAGGAACAGAAACAGGCTTTTTTGCTAAATTAAAACGAATATTTAAAAGATAATGAAATAATTGCAAGAGGAAGGGGTAAAGAGAATGTTTGAGAACATTATCAAATTCTTTAATAAATCAAAGAACAAAGAAGAAAAAGAAGCATCAAAATCAAAAAATGCAGCAAAAGAAAGGCTACATTTAGTATTAATGCAAGACAGAGCCAATGTATCTGTTGACTTTTTGGAATTGATGAAACAAGAAATTATAGATGTAATTAAAAAATATATAGAAGTAGATGAAAAAGCGATAGATGTAAGACTAACAAACAAAGAAAACGAAGATGGAACAAATGGTGCACCAGCTTTATATGCGAATATTCCAATTATTAGTATCAAAAATGATGCAAGGAAAATAGATAAAAGTATGTTAAAATCACATAAAGAAGTACCATCAGAAACTGAAGTTTCAGATAAAGAACAAGAACCAGAAGAAGAAAAAACACCAAAAGAGAAAAAAGATACTAAAAAGAAAACATCAACAAAAAAGACTAAGCCAAAAACTAAAAAAGAAAAATCAAAAACTAAAAAAGAAGAGAAAGCAGAAAAAGAAGAAACAAAAACTGAAGAACAACAAGTAGTAGAAGAAAAACAAGAAAAAGCAGAACCAAATAAAAGTGATAAACAAGAAGAAAAAACAGAGAAAAATCAAAGCGACGAGCAAAAAGAAGAAAAAGTAGAACAAAATCAAAGTGATGAACAAAAAGAGGAAAAAGTAGAGCAAAACCAAAACGAAAAACAAGAAGAAGAGAAAAAAGAAGAGCAGGTTCAAGAAGAAAATTCGCAAGAAAAGCAGGCAGAAGAAAAAGAAGAAACATCAAAACCAGAAGAACAGCAAAAAAGCGAAGAAGTAGAAGAAAACAAGCAAGAAGATAATCAAGAAACATCAGTAAACTAAAAAGGTAAGAGAGTTTTTGTTATGCGAAAAAAAGAATTAAAAAATATGGAGTGGATAATTGTTGTTGTTGCAGTTATTTTATCTATTATTGGTTTAGTGGCATTATTCTCAGCAACACAAAATACCGATTATGACGAATTTCAAAAACAATTAATATGGTTTGGAATAAGCTTAGCAATTATGGTAGTTTTCATGTTTATAAACTATGAAACACTTGTTAGGCTATCTCCATTTTTTTATGGTGGCTTTATAATACTTTTATTTGCTGTTTTATTCACAACACCAATAAATGGAGCAAGTAGCTGGTTTGTCATTGGTAGTTTTTCTTTTCAACCAGGAGAATTTGCAAAAATATTTGTTATTCTATTTTTAACAATGATCATTTCAAAAATTCAAGAAAGAGGAAGACAAGAAATTAATAAACCACTAAAATTATTAATAATATTAGCTGCTTTAAGTGTACCAATACTACTAATAGTAAAGCAGCCAGATTATGGTACAGCAATCTCTTTCCTATTTGCAACAGCATTAATGCTATTTGCTGCCGGAATAGATAAAAGATATATAATATCTGTAATTTTACTAATAATCATAGCAATTCCATTATTATACAATTTTGTATTACCAGAACACGCTAAACAAAGAATTGACATTTTTTTAAACCCAGAATCAGACCCAAGAGGAGCAGGGTATAATATTTTACAATCTAAACTAGCTATTGGAGCAGGCGGACTTACAGGTATGGGACTACTAAAAGGTAATCAAACACAATTAGGATTTTTGTATCCTAAAACAACAGACTTTATATTTTCAGTTATAGGTGAGGAAATGGGCTTTTTAGTAGCCGGATTAATCATTATTTTATATGTTGTGCTAGTAACGAAAATATTATATATTGCAAAAACAGCAAAAGATAGTACAGGAACAATAATTGCATCTGGAATAGCTGGAATTTTAATGTTCCATATGATAGAAAATATAGGAATGGTTATGGGACTATTACCAATTACTGGAGTTCCACTTCCATTTATTAGTTATGGTGGAAGCTCAATGATTACAAATTATATGATGATAGGAATATTGTTAAATATAAGTGGAAAAAGGCAGAAATCAATATTTGTAAAATAGGAGAAAACATGTATCTAAAAAAAATAAAAATTGGAAATGTAGAACTAGAAAATAACTTATTCTTAGCGCCAATGGCAGGAATTACAGATAAAACATATAGAAAAATTTGCAAAGAAGAAGGTGCAGGTCTAGCATTTACAGAAATGGTAAGCAGTAGAGCAATTTTTCATGATGATAGCAAAACAAAACTACTAATGGATACAAAAGGAGAAAAAAAACCAATAGGTGTTCAAATATTTGGCAGTGAAGAAGAAAGCATGGAATATGCAAGTAAATATTTGGAAGACAAGGCAGATATTATAGATATTAATATGGGATGCCCAGCACCAAAAGTAGTAAAAAACGGTGATGGCAGTAAATTATTGCTAGATATACCAAAAGCAGAAAAAATAATACAAGCAGTAGTAAAAAATACTAATAAACCCGTTACAGTAAAATTTAGAAAAGGATGGGATTCTAACAATATTGTAGCAGTTGAATTTGCACAAATGGCAGAAAAAGCAGGAGCATCAGCCATTACAATTCACGGAAGAACAAGATCAGAATTTTATTCAGGAAAAGCAGATTGGGATATCATAAAAAAAGTAAAAGAATCAGTAAAAATACCTGTAATAGGGAATGGGGATGTCATAGACGAAGAAACAGCATACCAAATGTTTGAAACAACAGGAGTAGATGCTATTATGATTGGTAGAGGCAGTTTTGGAAATCCATGGATATTCAAAAAAATTGCATATTTTTTGAAAACAGGAAATAAATTACCAGACATTACCAAAGAACAAAAATTAGAAATTATACAAAAACATATTGAACTAGAATTAGCAGAAAAACCAGAAATTGTAGCAATACGAGAACTAAGAAAACCACTTGCATGGTACACAAAAGGACTACAAAACTCTAGTGAATTTAGAGATAAAATAAATCAAATAGATACAGCAGAAGAACTGCAAAAATCAATAAAAGAATATTTTAAAAACATATAAAATCTTTTGAAAAATAAATTCAAAAGATTTTTTGTGTTTATAGGTCAAAAACTAACAATGAATAGAATAAAAATAAGTAAGAAAGGAATGGTTTAAAAATGAAAAAGAAATACATTATTATTATAATTATCCTTATCATTATTTTGGGAATTTTTATAAATAGTATGATTAAAAATAGAAAAACAGGAAATAATAATATTAGTCAAGAAATTGATATTTTTAATATTAGTTCATATGAAGCAACAATTGAAATGACAGTATATAGCAATAAAAATGAAAACAAATATACAATCAAACAAAATTGTGAAAAAGGAGTAAAAAGTTCACAAGAAATTCTAGAACCTAGCAATATGAAAGGAATTAAAATCATACAAGAAGAAAATAAATTAACAATAGAAAATAGCCAATTAAATCTAACAAACATAATAGAAAATTATCCATATATCACAAACAATTGCATTGATTTAAACACATTCATAGAAGAATATAAACAAAATTCAACTAGCAAAGCAAATGAAGATGATGAAAAAATTACTTTAGAAACAATATCTAACACAGAAAATCCATATATAAAATATAAAAAATTAACAATAGATAGAAAAACAGGGAAACCAATCAAAATGGAAATAAAATCAGATAAACAAAAAACTACAATTTACATATTATATAATGAGGTAAAGGTAAAAAAATAAAAATCTTTACTTCGAACTAATAAAAATAGTATAAACCTTGACAATATATGAACTTAGGAGTGAAGATAATGACAATAAAAAGAGGAGATATGTTTTATGCAGATTTAAGTCCAGTAGTTGGCTCAGAACAAGGAGGAATAAGACCAGTTTTAATTATACAAAATGATTTAGGAAATAAATATAGTCCAACTGTTATTGCTGCTGCAATCACATCACAAACAACAAAAACAAAACTCCCAACACATATAGAAGTAGATAGTAAATCATGTGGACTAAAAAGTGATTCTGTAATTCTAACAGAACAAATTAGAACAATAGACAAAAGCAGACTAAAAGAGAAAATTGGTCATATAGAAGATGAAAATGTAATAAGCAAAATTAACAATGCTCTAGGTGTTAGTTTTGGACTATAAAATAAAACAAGTTATAAAAAATCAGGGAACTAATCCCTGATTTTAAACTTTCAATTTTTTAATTATTTTAATTTCATTACGAAGATAGTCAATATGTTTTTGCTTTTGATTAAATGTTGTTTCATATTCATTTAAAATAGTAGAATAATTTTCAACAGTTTCATTCTTATTTAAGAACAATTTCATACCTTCAAGAAAATATTGTTTTTTCTTTTCTGATTTTGCTTGATTCATTTTTTCTTCATAACTTCTAACAGTTTGCAATCTTTTTAAAGTGTCTTTTAAATCATCTAAATATTTATTAATGCAATAAATTTCATATTCAGTATCTTCAATAACAACAGAGATTAGAGCCTTTACAATTATAGGGTTGTTTTTCCCAAGTTTTGCATTTTCTACAACTTTATTAACAGCATTCAATTTTGGGTCTTGTTCAAA